>JADQBU010000134.1 GCA_016278435.1 Halanaerobiales bacterium | reverse complement strand
AATTTAAAGACCACAGATGAGGATCATATTAAGATGACCGGCAGTACAGAAGGGATAGCTCCAGCTCAGGTAGTAAAGGAAACTGCTACCAGTTTCAGAAATGATGGGAATAATGTGGATATTGATTACGAAATGGCTGAGCTGGCAAAAAACAACCTTTATTATAATACTTTAATCGGTCAGTTAAGCAGTAGATTTAAGATTTTAAATGATGTGATTGAGAAGGGTGGCAGATAATATGTTCTCCAGTTTTAATATCAGTGCTTCCGGGATGACTGCCCAGCATTTCAGGATGAATATTATCTCTGAAAATATTGCTAATATTAATACCACTGGAACAGATAAAAACACACCTTACCGACGTAAGGTTCCGATATTTCGGCAGAGGGATTCTTTTTCTAATATACTGGCAGCAGAGACTAACAAAAGTAGTGGTGTGGAGGTAAGTGGTATATATGAAGACCGGTCGCCTTTTAAAAAAGTGTATCAACCCTCACATCCTGATGCTGATAAAGATGGTTATGTCTCTTATCCCAATGTTAATATTACTACAGAAATGGTAGACATGATCGATGCATCACGGGCTTATGAGGCCAATGTGACAGCTCTGAATACTGCCAAAAATATGGCCCTGAAGGCCCTGGAAATCGGAAGGGGTTAATTTATTTATGTTAGAACCGGTTAAAAGCTTGAGTTTAAGTTTAAATATTGACAAATTGTCTGATACAAAAAATGACAGAGTGGATAAAGATTTTTCTTCATTACTCCGGGATAATATACAGAAGGTTAATGACCTACAGCTTAAAGCTGATAGTATTACAGAAGATTTTGCTTTAGGAAAGATTGATAATATACATACTGTTACAATAGCAACCGAAAAGGCCCGGGTGGCCTTGAATCTTACCCTTGCCCTTCAGAATAAAATTGTCCAATCTTATCAGGAAATTATGAGGATGCAGGTTTAAATTAAGAAAGAGGTTTTATAATGGGCGAATGGTTACAGGGATTTATAGAACAGTTTAAACAATTATGGAACAGATTAAATAAAAGGGCCAGGATAATTATCTTAATCAGTGTCATCCTTGTCAGCTCCTTTCTTGTTTTTCTTATAGTCTGGGGTGATTCTCCTGGTTATAAACCCTTATTTACACAATTAACCACCCGTGATGCTGATGCAATTATAAAAAAACTGGAAGAAATGGGAATAGAATATAATCTTGCAGATGGCGGTACAACAGTTCTGGTCCCCGAAAGTAAGGTTTATAAAACCCGGCTGAATTTAGCCGGTGAAGGTTTACCTACACAGGGTGTGGTAGGTTTTGAGATTTTTAATAACAGTCAGTTTGGGACTACTGATTTTGAGAGAGAGGTTAATTTTTACAGAGCTCTTGGTGGGGAATTGAGCCGGTCTATCAGGGCTATGAATTCAATAGAATTTGCCAAGGTTCAGATATCAGCTCCTGAAGATAGTTTGTTTATAGATAAGGAGAAACCGGCCAAGGCTTCAGTTCTCCTGAAAATCAGACCTGGATATAGGTTAAGTAATTCTCAGGTCAGGGCAATCGGAAATCTGGTGGCCAGTAGTGTGCAGGAGTTAAATTATGAAAATGTAACTATCGTTGATACTGCAGGAAATTTGCTAACCCCGGAAACAGGGGCTGATCTATATGATAATGGTTTAAGTGTTGATCAGTTTTCTATCCAGCGCAAGTTTGAAGAGGGTTTAAAATCCGATCTAACAGCTATGTTAACCAAGGTTTTAGGGCCTGATAACTTCACAGTACAGGTTAACGCCAGATTGAATTTTGACCGGCATGAGGTGGAAAGCACTACATATTCTCCGGTCGTCGGTGATGAAGGCATTATCCGCAGCCAGGAAGAGAGTGGAGAAGACTATCAGGGTAGTGGTGGAGTTTCAGGATTGCCGGGAACTTCTGGAAACATACCCCAGTATCAGGCCCAGAATACAGATTCTGGTACAAATACTTATCAGAAGCAGAATACTGTTACTAACTATGAAATAAATGAGAAGATCGAGAGACATCAGTATTCTCCGGGGCAGGTAGAGCGTTTGTCTGTAGCAGTTTTGATAAATGGTGATGTTGAGCAGGATATAGTTGATACAATCAAGGAATCCGTTGAGACAGCTATCGGTTATTCCCAGCAGCGGGGGGACAGGGTTACAGTTGCCAGTCTCGCCTTTGATCAGGGTCTTGAAAATGAAATTGCCCGGGCTCAGGCTGAAGTAAATGCATCAAACCAGAGAAGGACCTATATTTATGGTGGATTGATAATATTACTGGTAATTATTTTGTTTGTTACCCTATTGATATTAAGAAGGTCAGGGGAACCTCAGCAGGCGCCGGCCGGTGGTAATGTTGACTACCGGGTGGGAGAAGAGGAAGAACTACCTGAAGAGGAATTCAAGAATGGTCTAACTGAAGAGGAAAAAAGAAGGCAGAAGATGAAGACTGAACTTGAGAGCCTGGTAACGGAACGTCCAAAAGAAGTAGCCCAGCTTTTAAAGGGCTGGCTGCTAGAGGAGTGATGATATGCCCCAGAGGGAGCTTAGCGGAAAACAAAAAGCGGCCATTTTGTTGGTAGCACTTGGTCCAGATGTTTCTGCCAGAATTTTTAAGCATCTTTCTGATGAAGATATTGAGGAATTGACCCTTGAAATAGCCAATATGCAGAAAATTGATTCCGGTATTAAAGATAAAATATTAAAAGAATTTTATCATCTATTACAGGCCAAGGACTATATTAATACAGGGGGAATTGAATATGCCCGTGAGGTGTTGAAGAGGGCGCTGGGTAGTGATAAAGCGAAAGATATTCTGGATAGATTGACGGCTACTCTGCAGGTTAGACCCTTCGATACGGTCAGAAAGACAGATCCTTCTCAATTGTTGAACTTTATT
>JADQBU010000200.1 GCA_016278435.1 Halanaerobiales bacterium | reverse complement strand
CAATTGGATTTCTGGTAATGGCAAATCCACCCAGAGCAACCTCAGCACCACTATCTGGTATTCTGGATACAGCCTCTTTCAGGCTAATTACTTTGTTTTCCATCATTTACACCTCATCTACTACATCAGAAGTACTCATCTTGGCTAAAGTTAATTCGCAGCTTCCTTCCTTGCCTTTAATAGGTAATAATTCTGGAGAAAATTCGGTTTTGCTTTCAATAATATACATTAGTATATTGGCAATGGGACAACCCATTATTTCTATATCATGATCAATGAAGTATTTTTTAACATTTTCCATACTGCAGCCTTCAACTTTACCCTTAAATGATATCTCATCCTGTTCATAAGTTAAATCACTGACAAATTCATTATCTTTTAACCACTGTACAGCTTGGGCCATGTCAATATCATCTAGATTTCCAGAAAAATTATTTTTGAAAAAAGGAACACCCATCATAGTTAATCTGTATTTGGCTCCTCTTCCCCTTTCATTCCAGAATTCCTTCTGGGCTTCAAAAATAAGATTATCTTTAAATTTTCCCAACATGCTCATTATCTCAATACCTCCCTTGCTTCAATTATTCTTCATAGAGTTTTTCGCCATAGGTTTCATTATAAACTAATTCATCCAGGTCGATCCTGGGCCGGGCATTTGGCTGCCGGGCAGGTTGACCAATAGAGAGTATACTGACTACTTTAAGATCATCCGGTATATTAAAATGCTCTTTTAATCTAATCTCATCCCGTATATCAATACAGGGAGCAACAAGCCAGCAGGAACCCAGACCTAAACCGGTAACCGCAAGCAGTATGTTTTCAATGGCTGCAGATGTATCAAAGGGCAAATCCCAGACATCTTTCTTTCCTAAAACCATAAGTACAATATCAGCTTGACTGACAAAGGCTGATACATTACCAGAAGTCAATTTTTTAAAGACCCTTTTTCGTTTTTCCGGATCTTCCAGGCCCTTAAATCTATTATGCATCTGTTTACTTAAGAACTCACCTGTAAATCTTCTACCACTTCCATTTTTACCGGTTTGGGCCAGAAATTCCTTATTTTCCTGATCCCGCACAACAATAAATCTCCACGGTTGAGCATTCTCACCGGAAGGGGCCTGGCGGGCACATTCCAGAATAGTTCTCAGATCTTCATCTGATACCTTTTTGTCTTCATAACTTCTTATACTACGCCGGGCCTTAATTACATCAAATACAGAATCATTTGCCATTATTTCCCCTCCTCTATAATCTTATAATTGATAAAATCCCTTAAAGGGAAATATACAGGTTATACTTTAAAATATAAACCTGTATTTTCATTCCCATTTAGATTTTAAGCAATTAATGTGATATTATTCAAACAACCTTTTCAACATCTATTATGGCGGCCATCCCAGTGAGTAAATACTTAACCCACCGTTTAATGGTCCCTTCAACAATTGTTCAACCTCTTCTTTAGACCTTTCAGTCATCTTTTCCGGTACTTTACCAGCAGGAAATGCTTCCAGAATATCATCATGTAGTTTAACCATATAATCAAGTACTTTTTCCAGACCTTTTCTGGCTTTTTCTGCACTGGCTAAAGTGGCTGATCCGATACAGCCTTCGGGATAACCATAGATTTCAAGCGGCCCAAAACCAACCTGACCATGACCTGGAACCGGTTTCTGATAAACGTCTCCACCTTTATCAACATGGTCACCTTTAATGTAACCTTCACCACAAGTATCTACTGCATTTTCCATCTGAACCATTTCCGGAAATAATGCCTGAGCATAAGATGTTTCTACTTCAGCTGCATGTTTGAATGGTGTTTCAAAAGGACCACCATGTTCTTTATCTTTTAAATCATTGGGTATAACTGTCGGCCAGTTTACAAATGCAACTACTGCTGGCACCTGATATCTCTTCTCAAATTCATGAATGGCGTTTGGAATTACATATTCCTGGCCGTGACCATTCAACAGAATCATTTTTCTGAAACCAGCATTCCATAATCCTGCCATAACCGCCCTTATCTGGGCAGTAAATACATCTTCAGGGATAATAACGGTTCCCGGCATTCCCAGATGTTGATAAGGATGTGAACCATACCAGATAGGTTGGGCAACAGTACATCCAGTCTTTTTGGCTATCTGTTCAGCCATCCTGGTTACCAGGAATGTATCTTCTCCAAATGGTGAATGGGCACCATGACATTCAGTACTACCAACTGGGATTATTATTAAATCATTTTCTTCTAATCTCTCTTTTAATTCTTTGGTATTCATATTCTGAAAATAGATACCGTCTGCTTTGTCCATATGTCCTCCCTTGGGAGGTATTTCCCATTTTCCCATATGTTGCTACTACACCTCCTGTTTTTTATTAACCCGGCAGAAAGGTTATCTCCCTACCGGGCTTAACTTGCTTTAACAGTTAATCCTACTCTTTTTTATGACCTGGGAGAGGGGGAGAGTAAACCCAAAGTAGTTTAAATGGTTCATCTCCTGTATTAACTATCTTATGTTTAACTCCCTTATCAACACAGAAAGCGGTATCTGGTTCGATATCATAACCTTCTTCTTCATCACCGACAAACACCTTTGCCTTCCCGCTGATTAAAAACATTGCTTCTTCTTCTGTTTCATGAATATGATAAGGTATCATACTATCAACTTCGGTAATGTTAACACCCATTGATACATTTTTTAAACCAACATTTTTTTCACAGAGTAATGTCCTTGACACCCTTGGTGGTTCCTTTCTGGTTCCTTCTACATCTTGAATCCGGACAAATTTAGGTCCCATCTTCATCTTCACCCCCCCAGTGATAATATAAATTTATTTTTCTGCTTATACTTCCGGTACAGCCATATCTTCCTGATTTGGTTCACTCTGTACTGCTTCTGGATAATATCTGTCTACCATTTCTTTAACAATT
>JADQBU010000223.1 GCA_016278435.1 Halanaerobiales bacterium | reverse complement strand
GGAATATCCATATTATTTATACTTCCAAATTCAAGTTAAATTATTTTCTCGGTCTATGCATGGGTACAGGCCGTGTCCAGCCTTTAGCCTTACCATATTTTGCGAAGTTATTAAATGTATCTAATTCCTCATCTAAAAAGTTTCTAATAATCCCTCGTAATCTATCATTTGTAGTTGACTGTTTTATGCCTGCTACATGTAGACTTAGCATATCCTGAATTGATGAAAATAACTCTCTAAAAATTAATTCATCTTCTAACATTTCTGTGTTAACAGTTTTTACACTTTTAGGTGGCCTGGCGGGTAATGGTAGACCAAAATGATCCATTTCTTTTTCTAAAATGTTTATTTGTTTTTCTAAAATATCTTTAAGACCCCTTCCAAGAAGAAATTTGAAATCCTTATCATGGGCCTGATTTTGATAAACTTGAGTGATTTCAACAGCATCATATCTGGCAATAAGGTGATCCCATAACTGGAAGGCTTCACTTGTATCCAGTTTTTCCTTTGTACCTTTTGGAAGGTTAGGGTATTGCGGGGGAGTACTGAACCAGCCCTTTAATTTCAAATATTTTAATCCTTTATCATAAAGACCAAGTTCTCTATTTAAAAATTTATGGAAAGTATTTCTAATATTATCATTTGTAAGTGATGTTTCAATCGAACGTATAAAAACATCCATATCTTTTTTTAGTAAATCAATTACTATCAGAGATAAATATCGATCAGTATATGCTTCCTGGACAGAGGGAGTACGTACACTTTTGGGAGGTCTTTTAGGAAGAGATATTTGATATTTATTTAATAGATCTTCCAGTTTGTTTGCCTGCTCTTCAAAAGTATTCTTTAAAATTCCCTGAGTTAATAAATTAAAATCAGAATCATGAATAAAATTTTCTATAATTTGTATCTGTTCTATTCCATCATATCTATTTCTAAGGCTATCCCAGAGATTATATGCTTCCTGAGCATCCACAGTTTGTTTTTCTGTTCTGAATTTCTTAATTTCTTCTATTATTTCTTTTAACATTATTGATACCCCTTTTATGATTATGTCTTATTATCAATTGAAAGTAAAAAGTAGGAGGACTCTTTAAAAAATATCCTTATTTAGTCTTGTTAGTATTGTTTACTTATTTCACATATTTATTAATTAAATTTACTAATCATCAAACTGTTTAAACAAATTTTATAGAAAATTATTCTGTTAAGTTTAAAGACCTGTAATAATATTATTACAGGTCTGGTAAGAATAATAATTATTGAATTGTATTTGTAAAAATTGTGTTTTTTAATCACTACATAGCTTCCGGTATTCCTTGCCCATTTTGATTATACGGCCGTTTTGTAATGATTCTCCAGAGTTTACTTTCTTTAATATACCATTATAGTATAAACCGTGATATCTTGAATACTGTGGTAATGTCCTGATAATTATGGTTTCTTCAAAACTGAATATATTCTCGTATTGTTCTGCGACTTCCAATGGGGCTGGTAAAACAACCACAATTAATACACTCTGTACAATTCTGTCAGGAGCTTGTCAAAGCGGGGGTAGCATTTAATATTCATGGATTTACAATCTTACCATATATGGGATTATCTATAATCACGGTAATCTGTCTTGAGTTTTTTCACTATGTGTTTATCAGTTTAATAAGGCTGATTTCTCTACAGTTAAGGTTTTTAATCATCATCATTAGTATCTGTAAAAATAATTTCCAGGGTAGAGCGACATTTTTTACAAAATAAACCAGTTATAATCACTGAACCTGGCTGCTGTACCTAACAGAACTTGATAAATATATTCTTGACATTACCATAGTAGTAAGGTTTATAATAAATATAGGATAAGTGCAATTCACGGCGGAGATTTAAAGTTTAATAATTATATTTTACGAGGAGGATAAAAATAATGAAGTTTTGTTGGAGTACATTAAGGGTTAATGATCTGGAAGAGTCTTTAAATTTTTATCAGGAAATAGTAGGGCTAAAAGTAGACAGAAGATTTAAAGCTGGTCCTGGTTCTGAAATTGTATTTCTGGGTGATGGAGAAACAAAGATTGAACTAATGTACAATGAAGAAAATAAAAATGTGGATATGGGGGAAGATATATCACTGGGATTTGAAGTAGAATCGGCTGATGAGATGATGGAATTTGTTAAGGAAAAAGGTATCTCTATACATAGTGGACCTTTCCAACCTAATCCACATGTTAAGTTTTTCTTTGTACAGGACCCAAATGGATTAATAATTCAATTTGTTGAAAATATTTAATGTATAAAATCATATGATTTAAATATTATTTAGATTAATAGGAGTAATTGGTATTTCCACTTGCTCCTATTTTAAAAAAATGAATTAGGAAGTGATATACATGTCAAAAAATCCTGAAGTAACTATGATAATGGATGACGAAAGAGAAATGAAAATTGAATTATATCCAGAAAAAGCACCAAACACAGTTAATAATTTTATTTACTTAATAAAAAAAGGATATTATGATGATTTAATTTTTCACAGGGTAATAAATGGTTTTATGATTCAAGGTGGATGTCCAGATGGGACGGGCATTGGTGACCCTGGTTATTGCATAAAAGGTGAGTTTTCCACAAATGGATTTGAAAATAACTTAAAACATAAAAGAGGAGTTATTTCGATGGCAAGGACTCAGGATCCTGATTCTGCTGGATCACAGTTTTTTATTATGCACCAGGATTCTTCCCATTTAGATGGTAAATATGCTGCCTTTGGTAAAGTTATTGAGGGAATGGATACTGTTGATATGATTGCAGATGTTGATACAGATATGAATGATAGGCCAATTGAAGTCCAGGTAATAAAAGAAATGAAAGTGAATTTAAATGGTAGAGAATATCATTAGCTTTGCATAAACTTTTTTAAAATTTGTCAAATATCCACTATTGAT
>JADQBU010000433.1 GCA_016278435.1 Halanaerobiales bacterium | reverse complement strand
CCCGGGAAAATTACATATTTCAGGGCCAGGATATAGGTAATCTCGAAGTAGAAATGCAAATATTTCCCCGGAGAAAACCCTACTGTATTTTGGGTGGTGTAGATGAAGCATTGGCTATTTTAAAGACATCAACCGGTTACATTAATGAAGATAATGAATTTGTAAATACATTTTCAAATCTTGAAGTAGAGGCCTGTCATGATGGAGAAAAAGCCTACTACCGGGGTAATCCTCTGGATGTAGACCCAGTTATGAAGATAAGGGGTAGGTACAGTGACTTTGCTATTCTTGAGACTCCAATTCTCGGCTCTCTATCAGAGGCATCCCGGATTGCAACAAATGTATATCAAATAATGGAAGCGGCAAGGGGAAAAAGTATTTTATTTTTCCCTGCTCGCTTTGCTCACTATAAATTACAGGCTTTACATGGTTATGCCTATTCTCTCGGTGTAAAGGCATATAATAATGATTACGGTACCAACAGTCACCGTTTTATTTCTACAGATGAACAGGGTGCCTGGTGGGGCGGCAAAGGGGGAGGAACTATCAGTCATTCCTATATTGCCTCTTTTCTGGGGAATACATCTGAAGCGATGCTGCAATTTTCCCGCTTAATGCCTCTTGATTTTAACCGGATTGCTCTGGTTGATTTCAACAATGATTGTATTGGGACAAGCCTGACAGTATTAAAAACAATGTTTGATAAATATTATAAATTTATGAGCTCAGGGCAGGACCATGAAGCTAAAAAGTACAAGCTATTTGGAGTCAGGCCGGATACATCATCCAGTTTAAGGGATGAAAGTATTGAACCTCTGGGTGATAATAAGCTTGATAATGGAGTCAATGCCAGACTAATTTTTAAATTACGTAAAGAGCTAGATAATGCTTATAAAAACTGGGGAATTGACGAAAAGCAGAAATTTGAACTGGCCCGTAAATACTGTCAGGAAGTCAAGATTATTGCTACCGGTGGTTTTAACCCTGAGAAGATAAATAACTTTGAAAGATCACAGGTTCCAGTAGATATTTATGGAATAGGAAGCTGGCTTTTATCTAATAGTGCAGTCGAAGGTACCAAGAATGATTTTACTGCTGATGTTGTTCGGGTAAAGATTGATGGTGAATGGCAGCAGATGACTAAAGTCGGCCGTATTCCCTGTGATAATGAAAAACTGGAAAAGATTCCACCTGATTATGGTGATTGAGATTTAAATCAGAACTGAATAGTATAGTATAAGATAACTGTCATTTTTCTAAAAATGGCAGTTATTTTTATTTTAAAAGAGGAATTCTTCACTTTATCAAGAACTAATAAAATATATAAAAAAGGAAAAAATGAATAAAGGAGGAAAATAATTGCAGGTATCAACAGAAATTAAAGACGGCTACCTGATTGCACGGATCAAGGGGGAGCTTGATATGGAAACAGTGGACAAGTTCAAAAAAAAAGTAATCTCAGAAATGGAATCCGAAAATATTAATAATTTAATTCTTAATTTTAAAGAGACTGATTTTATCGATAGCACTGGACTGGGGGCTATTCTCGGTAGATATAGATCACTAAAAGATAAAGGCGGAAATGTGATTTTAGTAGATTTAAATCCCCGGATAAAAAAGGTATTCAGCCTTTCGGGAATACTCAATACAATCCCGGTATATAAAACAGAAAATACTGCACTAAAGGAGGGTTGTTAAGATGTCTAATAGGGCAAAACTGACTATTTTAAGTAAGAGTAAAAATATTGGACTGGCCCGGTTAACTGCAGCTACATTTGCATCAGAACTGGATTTTACTCTAAATGAACTGGAAGAAATTAAGGTAGCAGTTTCTGAGGCAGTTACAAACTGTATTATTCATGGATATCCTGGTAAACAGGGGGATATTATTATTGAAATGGAGATTGATAACAATGAGTTTATAGTATCAGTTACTGATTATGGAGTTGGAATTCCCGACATTGAAGCAGTATTACAACCTGCATATTCAACTAAAGATGAACATATGGGACTGGGTTTAGCCTTTATAGATTCCTTTATGGATGATTTTGAACTGGACTCAGAACCTGGGAAAGGCACTATTGTTACAATGACAAAAATACCTGAACGGATAAAAGAACAAAATGCTGTTAAATAGGGAGGAATAAATATGAAATACAGTATTATTGACCTCCCTGATGTCAGATTATTAGAGGAAGAAGAGACACGAGAGTATATAAAAGCTGCCCAGCAGGGGGATAATGAAGCCCTTGATAAACTGGTAAATCATAATTTACGCCTCGTTCTTAAAGTTACTTACCGTTTTAAAAATACTGAACATGACCTGCAGGATCTTTTCCAGACAGGAGTAATAGGTTTAATCAAGGCTGTTAGAGGTTTTGATTTAAACCGGGGTGTTAAATTTTCTACATATGCAGTTTCCCGGATTATAGGGGAAATAAGATTGTTTTTAAGAGATGAAGGTATGGTTAAGGTAAGTAGGTCTTTAAAAAAGATTGCCAGGGAAATCAAACAGAAAGAGGAAGAATTAAAAAAGAAGCAAAACCGGGCACCTACTTTAAATGAGCTGGTAGAGGAAACGGGTTTCAGTCGAGAAAAGATAATTAATGCTCTTGAAGCCAATAAAGATCCAACATCGATTGACCAGACTATATATGAAGGAGATGGAAATAAGATTTTTTTAAAAGATAGTCTGGAAGATGATAATAACGGGGAGGAAATTACAGATACAGATAAATTAAATCTGGTCGATTTACTGAGACAGTTAGATGAGCGCTCACGACTGATAATATTTTTGAGGTATTTTCACGATAGAACCCAGCAGGAGGTTGGTGATGAAATCGGGATATCTCAGGTTCAGGTTTCAAGACTGGAGAAAAAAATATTAAAAAAGTTAAAAGAAGAGTATAATACCCGGTAAACGGGTATTTTTTTTATTGAATAAATTTATTTATTTA
>JADQBU010000196.1 GCA_016278435.1 Halanaerobiales bacterium | reverse complement strand
AACCTTGGCTACCCGGGAACGCAGTTTGACAATTTCTGCTTCTATCCGCAGCTGGTCACCGGGTACTACCGGTAACCGGAATCTTGCTTTATCTATTGAGGCAAACAGGGGAACCCCATTGGCATCGTTTTCATTGATGCTCTTCAGCATTAATACCCCACTGACCTGGGCCATTGCTTCAATAATTAAAACACCGGGCATTATCGGTTTCTCTGGATAATGTCCCAGAAAGAATTCTTCATTAATAGTAACATTTTTAATCCCCACAATCCTTTTTCCCGGGACAAGTTCTTCAATCCTGTCAACTAGTAGCATCGGGAAACGGTGTGGTAATATCTCCCGCAGTTCATTAATATCCAGCATTTTTTCACTCTCCTGTATGCAGTTTTTTAGCCAGTTCAACATGCAGTTTATGTCCAGTACGAACGGCAATAATATGGCCAGCAATAAAACCATTAAGGGCCATATCTCCGGTAACATCAAGTATCTTATGTCTGACAAATTCATCCTGATAACGTAGAGGGTTTTCAGTCGAGTCTTCGGTAACCAGGACGGCATTCTCCAGGCTGCCACCCCGGGCTAATCCCTTTTTCTGCAGTAGAGCCAGCTCCCGGGAAAAACCGAAGGTCCTGGCTCCGGCAATCTTTTCTGCAAATGAATCATGGTCCCGGTCATACTCCAGAAACTGGGACCTGAGAACAGGGTGTTTATAATCCAGGGTATAACTTATCCTGAATCCAGGGTAAGGCAAGATTACCATATAAGATCTGTCTTCCCGCACCCAGAGCGGTTCCTCCACAGTCAGAATCCTTCTTTTATCTTCCAGTTCCCTGCTTCCGGCCTCCCATAAAACAGCCATAAATTCCCGGGAGCTTCCATCAGCAACCGGTGTTTCCGGTCCATCGATCTCGATAACCAGATTGTCAATATCCAGAGCCCAGCAGGCAGCCATGATATGTTCAACAGTCTTTACCACTACTCTCCGGTCAGTATCCAGACCAATTGTAGTACACCTCTCGGTAGAGACAACATTTTCAACCCGGGCGGCTATTTCCGGCTTCCCGGGCAGATCTATACGGCGGAAAACGATACCGGTATTCACACCGGCCGTGAGAAATTGAACCCTGACTTCCTCACCAGTATGAAGGCCAATCCCGGCAAACTCAACCGGACACCTGATTGTCTTCTGTTTCCCACCTTCTATATACACAAAACTCATCCTTCCTTAACTATATAATATTTCAACAAACTAATACCAAATCCTTCTATTCGCGGGTTAGATTATTATTAAAAGAATACGAGAGATGATAGAAATTTTTTGTTAATGCGTCTTAGGTATAATAAAGTGATATATGAGGTTAAATGACAGGAGGTCATTTACGGATTAGGTTCAGGAGGAACCATTAATCCGGGAACCTCATATAGAACGACTTATACCTTAGACAAATCAAAAAATTTCTTCTGAATTGAGTATTCTTTTAACAATAATTAATTAACTCCCGGTACTTCTTCCCTATCCACGAAACCGGCTCATTAAAGACTTTTTCCGGTGTCCCGGATTCGATAAACTTACCTTGATCCATAAAATAGATCTTATCAGCCACCCTGCGAGCAAAGGTCACCTCATGGGTCACAATAATCATAGAGGTGGTCTTCGTACCACGGGCTATATCCTCCAGTATATCCAGAACATCCCGGACCAGTATCGGGTCCAGGGATGCAGTAGGTTCATCAAGCAGTATCAGTCCGGGTTCCAGAACCAGAGCCCGGGCAATACCAACCCTCTGTTTCTCACCCCCACTCAGCTGACCGACCTTGACCTCGGCAAGCTGGGACAGATTAACTTTTTCCAGAGCCAGATAGGCTTTCTCATAGGCCTCCTCAATCACATGACCTTTTTTGACCAGCCCCAGAGCTACATTCTGTTTCACAGTCAGGCGTTCAATTAGATTAAAATGCTGGAAAACAAAGCCGATATCCATCCTGACCGCTTCCATATCTTTTTCACTCAACTCATGCAGGGGCTGCCCTTTATAATATATTTCACCATCATTGGGTTCCACCAGCCTGTTAATACAGCGAATAAAGGTAGATTTACCACAGCCGCTGGGGCCCATGACAGCCACAATTTCACCGGGTTTAACTTCGATATTGATTCCATCTAAAACTATATCACCATGATAAGATTTTTGCAAATTTTTGATATTTAACATAATTTCTTGTCTCCTTCTATCTGAAGGTAATCCGGGGATAATTTAACAGATAAAGCAGGCCCGGTTTCCCGGAGGGAATGATAATTTCATGCATAATCTCAGCCACAGAGAATCCCAGGGCCTTTCCTGCTTCCCATTCTTCCCGGTTAACCGGGTTAAGCATACCGGAAAAGAGTCCGATGAGCAAGCCCAGCAAACCCCCGGCCAGAATATTGGTATAGAGATTAAAGTAGGGGAAATTAACCCCACCCAGTAAATAGATCAGACTAAAAATTAGACTCCCACTGACAAAACTGTAGATAAAACCACGGCTGCCGTTTAATTTCAGGATGCTGACAATCAGGGATTGATCCATAATCATCACAAACAGGGTAAAGACCAGAGCGATCAGTGTTGAAATAACGGCCCTGATCTGTCTTAAAATATTAAATATTTCACCACGGGGATTATCCTGTAAAACGGCTGCATCCATGCTGATATAGGTTACAGCTGGATTCGCTATCAGTGATTTAACTTTATCAACAAATGTAGTTTTATCATATTCGCCCTTGATCAACAGCTGAATCTGATCTCCGGGAATTACTTCCCCAGCTATATAACTATCGATCAGGTTAATAGTCTCAATTATCTCAGATTCCTTCAGTTCTGGCAGTGAATTTTGAATATAGGTCAACTGTTCCAGGATAACCGGCAACTGGGTAGTCTTGATCTCAGTTAATAAATTCTGGATTGATTTCAATTTATC
>JADQBU010000066.1 GCA_016278435.1 Halanaerobiales bacterium | reverse complement strand
CATAAAGAAAGGCATTGCTGATATTGGAAATGAATTTAATCCCGAAAACATAACCTGAGGAATTGTTGATAAAAATGAAAGTTTATCTAAAATAATAAATCCTATAAGACTTGTTATCCCTATAGAAAAACTAATAGGTACCCCAATTAATATTAATAATAAAAGAATAGGTATAAGCCAGATGCCCAAAATAATCACCTCTTAAATTTAATTAAATTTTCCTGTCCTGTACTCAATCAAATATATCCAGGGATATATTTAGAAACTTTATCAGCAATTGAATTACTCCAAGAAGACATCCCACTGGTACAGATAATAAAGGTATAGTCATTTTAATTCCCAGACTACTACTCATACGAAAACTACCAGAAGAAATAGCATATCTAAAACCCCAGAACATTACAACAGTGAGAAATATCAATATTGCCAAATACACAAATATTTTTAGCATTTTTCTTGCCCCTGTGGGTAATTTATCCACAATAAACTCTAAAGCTGGATGCTCATTATATTTCAGAGCAATACCAACTCCTAAATACCCTATCCAGATCATACAATATACAGCAAGTTCATCTGACCATGGTAGGGGATTAAATAATATATATCTGTAAAATACCCCCATTAAGACCGATACTACCATAATACTAAAAATAATCACTCCCAAAATTGTAGTTGCCTTTTCCAGATATAAACTCATACAGTTAATATATTTTCTCAATCTATCAGCGTACAACCCTATCCTCCTCCTTTTAAGAGAGCCAGCGATTTTTCCACTGGCCCTCAATTATATATTAAATTGTTTTTTCAGCTTCTTCTACAGCATCAAGTATTTTATTTACCCACTCATCTCCAAATTTTTCCTTCAACATATTTATTACCGGCGGCTGAGCAGTTTCTCTCATCTTTTCTACTTCATTAGCAGCAGGAGTAACAATAGTCATACCATTTTCTTCTAATAATTGCAATCCTCTGGCTTCTATAATTCGATTTACTCCTCTTGCTGCAATCGATGCCTCACGGCCGCTTATAATTAGTGCATGTTGGTATTCTTCGGGCAGCGATTTAAACCAGCTATCATTTGTCATAAGATACATAGCACCATATATATGTCCAGTTAAAGACAAATAATCCTGAACTTCATACATTCTGAAAGTTACCATTGCACTGACGGGGTTAAAATGTCCATCTATTACTCCAGTTTGAAGTGAGGTATATACTTCTGCGAAAGGCATTGGTGTTGCTGCTGCCCCTAGAGCTTTAATGGTTGCAATATGTCCTTCATGTGACATCGTTCTTATTTTTAAACCCTTTAAATCATCTGCAGTTTTAATTGGCCGTTTATTAGTCGCAAATGATGACATACCTCCAACATCACTAATGCCAAGTACGCGCAATCCAGTTGCATCAAGAATATTATCTTTTAATTCATCACCCAGAGGGCCGTCTTGAACAGCCCAGGCTACCGGTAAACTGCTATATAGAAATGGTATTCCAAAGGCCTGTATTTCCGGATACCACCTGCTGATAACACCTTCACTGGGTAATACTGCCTGGATAGCATTATTCCTTGTCATTTCGAACATTTCTTCCTGAGAACCTAAAACACCATTTGGATAGAGATCAACCTCTACATTTCCATTTGTTTTTGCTTCAACTGAGCACTTAAATGCATAAGCCATGGCGTGTTCATAATTGGAATCAACATCTTCCGGCCCCAGATATCCAACCTTCATTACATATTCTGCCGCAAAAGTTGAACTGGTAAATAAGGTAAGCATAAATATTAAAGTAATAATCAACGAGACTATCCTACTTCTAATAATCATTTAAAATCCCTCCATTTTTGTTTTTTTGATTGTACTTAATAATTATCTTCTTAATAAAGATATAATTTATCACCTCCTAATTTCATTTAAGAATCTTTCCAGGACCAGCTTCCGTGTGACCCCCATCTAATGACACAGGAATACCATTAACTATTACAGCTTTAATACCTTCAGGATACTTTGTTGGGTCAGAAAAACTGGCTTTATCATTAACTAAATCAGGATAAAATACAGTCAAATCAGCATAACACCCTTCCTTAATTCTACCGCGATGCGTTTGACCAATAATATCTGCAGGTAAACTTGTCATTTTTGTTATAGCCTCATGTAATGTAAGAACTCTTTGTTGATTAACATATTTATCAAGAATCTTTGCAAAAGTACCATATAAACGTGGATGCGGTTTTAGTCCAGTATGCAAACCATCAGAACCTATTGCAACATAACTTTTTTTCATAATTTTTTTTAAATTTTCTTCTGATTGTTGAAAAACTATTATTGAAGCATCACCCTTTGATTCTATAATAATATTAAAAAGAGTTTCTGCTGATTCTTCACCAAGAAGCTCAGATATCTCTTTAAATGTCAATCCTTCATATTTTTTAAGCGAATCATTATTAATATAATTAAGAACAATATTATCCCATCCATTATCTTTAACTAGGCAATCCCAGTACTTTATACCTGTTTCAAAGTCTTTTTTTATCTTTTCCCGAATGTCCTTCCTTTTTAGTTGCTTTATCATATTTTGAACTCCATCTTCTAAAACCCATTGTGGTAAAAGAACATTTATAGTTGAACTACCAGCAATATAAGGATATTGATCACAGGTAATCTTTATTCCATCTTTTATTGATACATCAATAAGATTTAATACTCTATCTGTTTGATTCCAATTTTTTTCGCCTGATATTTTTAGATGGGAAATATGAAGATGTACACCGGTTTTTTTGGCCAACTTAATACTTTCTTCAAGTGATTCATAAATCATATTTGATTCATTGCGTAAATGAATAGCAAATATTTTATTTTCTTTTGCCAATATATGACATAGTTCTTCTAGCTCTTTTATATTAGAGTAACTAGCTGGTGTATATATTAACCCTGTTGATAGTCCCACTGCTCCTGAATTAAGACT
>JADQBU010000040.1 GCA_016278435.1 Halanaerobiales bacterium | reverse complement strand
CTCCTGAAGTTAATACTATTACCGATAAACTGGGGAAAATGGCTATGGCTAATGGAGGAACAGATAATATTACTTTAATTGTGCTGAATTATAATTAATTATGAGGTGAAGTTATGCTGGGTAAAGTACTGGATGAAAGATATAAAATATTAAAAGAACTGGGCAAGGGCGGTATGGCCATAGTCTATGAAGCCCGCGATCTTCTTCTGGACCGAAAAGTGGCTATCAAGATGTTGAGACCGGAATATATATCTGATACGGATTTTATAAAAAAATTCCGGCATGAGGCCAAGGCTGTAGCCAGAATTTCTCATCCCAATGTAGTCAGTATTTTTGATATAGCCCGGGATGAGCAGTATCATTATCTGGTTATGGAAAAGATTGAGGGACAGAACTTAAAGGATATCATTATACAGCGCGGCAAACTGACAACTACTGAATCCCTTGATATTGCCAGTCAGATATGTTCAGCGTTGACTGTAGCTCATGAAAACAATATTATACACTGTGATATTAAACCCCATAATATATTAATCGATAAAGAAAAACAGGTTAAGGTAACCGACTTTGGTATAGCCAGAGCTGTAACATCTTCTACTATTACAGCAACTGATACTATTATGGGTAGTGCTCATTACTTCTCGCCGGAACAGGCTAAAGGTGGAGAGATTAAAACCTATTCAGATCTTTATTCTGTTGGGGTTGTTCTCTATGAAATGTTGACCGGCAGGGTTCCCTTTGATGGAGAGAGTCCTATCTCTGTGGCCCTGAAACATATTCAGGAAAACCCACAAAAACCGACAACTATTAATGCTGATATACCAGTTGAAGTTGAAGAACTGGTTATGAAAGCACTGGCTAAAGAACCCGGTGAAAGGTTTAAAGATGCCAGGGAGATGAAGAAGGCCATTACCAGTGTGTTAAAGAGCTTAAATCGAAATCGGGAAAACGGTACCCGGATCATTAGCACTAATAAAGATGATACAAAAGTTATCAAAAAATCGGATTTTCTCCGGCAGAGCAAAAAAAACGACAATAAAAATAATTATAATAACAATAATAATGTCAAAAATAGACCGAGATATTCTTCTGGAGAAGATGGTGATGGAGGCAGAAATGTTTATATAAAAAAAGTAATTATCTGGAGTGCAATTATACTGTTAGTTTTTGCTGGAATACTGGCCGGTGTATCATATTTTTATAAATCGTATACAGATGTTCCGGTAGTTCAGGTACCAGATGTTGTGGGTTCAACAATTGAAGAAGCTAAATCACTGGCTGAACAGGTCGGACTTGAGATAGAAGAAGAGAATGAAGGGGTTTATCATTCAGAAGTTGAAAAAGGTAAAATAATTTCCCAGTATCCAAGAGCAGGTGAGAGGGTGAGGCAGACCCGAAAAATAACTGTTACGTTCAGTAAAGGTCCCAGAATTATTCAGGCACCTGATCTGCTGAATAAGAGTCTGCGGGAAGTAAAGATAATACTGGGTAATGAAGATATCGGTCTGGGGAGTATTGAATATGAATACAATAATCAGGTTGCCAGAGATATTGTGATTTCTCAGTCCCCGGCTCCTGGCGAAGAACTGGAAGTTAATCATAATATTGACCTGGTATTAAGTCAGGGACCAAGACCAGAGATGGTAACAATGCCCAACCTATACGGGCTTTTAAAGAATGAAGCATTAGACAAGTTGAATGCAAATAACCTTATACCAGGTAATATTACTGAAATAATGACCAAAAGATTTAAAAAAGGTCAGATTGCACAGCAGCAGTATAAACCAGGTGAAGAGATTCCCAAAAATAGCCAGGTTGACCTTTCCGTCAGCAAGGGTTTAATTAATCTTGAAAATGCTGAAGTACACAGCAGTACTGTTGGTATCAATGTGCAGGGATTTTCTGAACAGGAAATTAAAATATTAGTAAGAGATAATAATGGTGAAGATGTAGCTTATCAGGCGATTCATAAGCCTGGAGATTATGTCAGACAGACGATTAATAGTGTAGGATCCACTCTTTTACGGGTATATATTGATGGAGAACTTGTTAAAGAAAAACAAATTGAATAATTTATTTAAAGGAGAGATAATGAAGGGTATTATCACCAAAACAATCGGCGGCTTTTTCTTTGTTGCTGATACAGACCAACAAATTCATAAAGGCGGAATCCGGGGAAAAATTACAGAGAAAGTTTATCCCGGAGACCGTGTTGTTTATTCTACTGGAGAGCAGATTATTGAGGAACTATTACCACGGGAAAACTTGTTAATCCGACCCAGGGTGGCAAATGTAGACCAGGTATTGATTATGCAGTCTGTCAAACAGCCCGAACTTGACCAGAGATTAATTGACCGATTTTTATTGATAGCAGAGATCAGTGGGTTAGAACCGCTGATTGTAATCAATAAGATTGATCTGGCTGAAGAAGAGTTTGAGGATAAGTTTGCTGATTATAAAAATACGGGTTATCGTGTACTTTTCTGTAGCACCAGGGAGGATACTGGTCTTGATGAGATCAAAAAACATCTCCGGGGAAAGATAAGTGTTGTTGCCGGTCCTTCTGGAGTTGGAAAATCTACCCTGATCAATAGTCTTATTCCTGGAGTTGGCCTTACAACCGGTGTGATCAGTAAAAAACTGGAACGGGGAACACACACAACCAGACATGTGGAGCTGTTACCGGTTGAAAAGGGAGGCTGGATTGCGGATACACCTGGCTTTACATCATTAAATATTGACCATGTTTCTGCAAATAATCTTAAGTATTATTTCCCTGAGTTTGATGAATATCTTAATAGCTGCAAATTTAATGGCTGTAGCCATATTCATGAACCTGGATGCATGGTTAAAAAAGATCTGGAAGCCGGTAAACTTTCAAAACATCGCTATCAATCATACCTGGCTTTTTATAAAGAAATTGAATCTATGGGGGATAATTAAATGATAGAATTTTCACCATCAATTCT
>JADQBU010000016.1 GCA_016278435.1 Halanaerobiales bacterium | reverse complement strand
ACTGGGAGCAGTTACAGCAACAGGTAAATCAGAGGTATCAACATCCAGATAATCTGCAATCGCGGTAACAACGGTTGATATTCGTCCTGTATCGGTACAGGTGCCAAAGGGTAAAACGGGCGGGATATTTAACTTTTTACATATCTCTTTTAATCCATCACCCGCCTGTTCAATGGCTTCCAGGCTGGCTAATCCAGCTGTCTCCAGACCCTGACATCCACAACCACCGGTTACTACCAGAATATCTCTTTTGATTAACTCTTTGGTCAGATTAACTGTCATATAATCATGAGGACCGTTCTGAAGAGTTGTGCAGTTAACCAGGGCAACTATGCCTTTGATCTTTCCTTCTTTAATTACCTCAATCAGGGTTTCCAGGTTGCCTCCAACTGCCTCCAGAACTGCCTCTGTGGAAAAACCGGCGATTGCTTCCTGCTTTCTCTGGGGTACATAAGCTTCAATTCCTCTCTCTTTTCTCATTTTAAAGTTTTCAATACCCAGACCAATTAATTCTTGAGCAACATTCGCGACCTGGTCAGGCATATAGTTATAATTCTTCTCTACACCGGGAATTCGGACAAGTTCACTGACTGAAACCAGAGTTGCCTGGAATTCATCCTCATAAGGTTTCAAGTATGGAGGTGAACAATTCTCATCCATGGCAAAAATATCAATAGCCCCTGTCGCCAGTGCCGGCTCAATAGCCAACCAGTTGCCGATCAATCCCCCGAAAACACCATCCATTTCGAATCTCTGGGCCAGTTCCTGACCGGTTTCAATACATCCAATTACCCTGATTCCCTTTGCTCCTGCCTCTTTTGCCCTCTGCTGAACTTTCTGGTCACGTGCAGCATAGAGAGTCGCTACGCCTGTCCAGGGTTCATGACCGTTAAAGACTATATTTACATAATCGGGATCAAGTATTCCCAGGTCTGTCTGGATAGGATGGGGTTTCGGTGTGCCAAAGAGAACATCCTGGATTAAATTCAAACCCAGCTGTGAACCGTAGATTGTTGCTATACCAAGCCGTAAGGCTTTTTTAGCCATGGAAACATAATAACCATCAACATTGGTTAAACAACTGGCTGTAGAATCCTTGATTTCATGAAATACACCTGAAGGATAAAGTCCTGTGTCTTTCCATAACTTCTTTCTGTATTTTGGTGCATATTTATCAACCATAATCGAGGGGGAATTATATCCTGATGATAACTGGTCAATCATGGTATCAGCAACTCTAATAGCTACATCTTCTTTAGATCCGGAATTATCAATATCAACTGATGCAGCAATATCCCGTAATTTCTGTTCCTCAATAATTCCAAAAGGTGTCCTGCCTTCAGCGGTTGCTTTTAAAGTCCTGAAGGCATTATATGCATGATGTGTATAGGTTCCTGTTCCCATTACATTTCTCAACAACATGTCTCTCATGGCCATTGCATCAGGTCCAATACCACAGGTGCCGCGATCGGCCCCTGCCTTCTCAGATATACGGCAGGGCCCACCTGTACAGAGCTGACAGCTGACGCCCTTGACACAGAACTGGCATCTTATCCTATCCTGAGCATCAAACCGGTCAAATACATTACTCATCTTACCATCAGATAATCTCTTCTCATACATCTCCTGTACAGAATCATGTATGCTGACTCTACCATCCAAAACTTCTCTATAATGTATCCTTTCTGCCATATCATTACTCCTTCTTTATATGTATTATTTTAATCTTTATCAGTATTTTAGTTTTTATTATTCTACCAAAATTATTCAAATAAATATTTAAAATAATACTTTTAGGTGTAGATATTTTATAAACACATATTATATACTGAGTATATTGTCGTGTTGGGAATAATGTTGTGGCTTTAAAATTGGGGGGATAATAATGAAAAATGCTTTAAAAGTTATTATTATAATGGGATTTGTAATGTTGATATTAATAGGTTGTAGCAATTCATCAATGATAGATTTAGGGGAAGCAAATAACTTATTAAATAGTTTAGAAAGCGGTGTACTTAATGAGAATGTCGATGCTATAGGTACCTGTCTTACTGACCCATTTTATGTTCTAGGCCAATCTTAGATTACTTCAATTATATTTAATAATTTCTTTGTAATCAAAAATCTTCCCCCCTTAAAGAAGAATATAAATATAAGACTGCAGGAACATAATAAAGAAAAGACTTAATTTTATTTTTGTAATATTAAAAAAATACTATATAAGTTAGAATACCATATACAAAAAATGAAATCCATATATCCATATAATGACATATAATATGAATCCCTATTTCCTATGTTTTAATTAAGTTTTAATTAAGTTTATATTTTGACCAAACATAATACTAGGAGGGTAAACGATGAAAGGTACTGCTGCGGATATTTTAGTTAAACAACTCGAAGAAGAAGGAGTGAAATATCTTTTTGGAATTCCCTCTGAAGCTAAGAATGTTGGCAATGCGCCGTTCAATGGGCTTGCCTTCAATAGCAGATTCCTTTTCCTGGCAGGGCATTAAAGCTCTCATTGGAATGATAAAAGAAAGATAACTTTGAGTCAAAGGTAAAAATTTACCTTTCGAGACCGTTTAATCTTAAAGCCATCCATCAGAATATTTACTAGCAAAAATGATCAAACCAGCAGTGTTCACTGCCGGTTTATCTTTATTTTTATCTACAAATTACTTTCGGAAATATACCATCGGTGGATTGGGCCGGCCAACAAAACAGATATAGTTAAAATCATATTTCCAAATAATGCGCAGGGCTTTCCAGGCTTCATCCTCATTCTGATCAAAATCCAGTAATGCGTGACTATCTCCTTCCATTATCTTCCATCGGTTGTTTATATACCTTACTCTCAGATTACTATTATCAAAATATATGCTGTCTTCACCAGGCATTGGGCCAGATGGAGTCCGGCTACTGGAAAGAAAATATTCCATAGATGGACCCGGTCTACCCACATAACAA
>JADQBU010000232.1 GCA_016278435.1 Halanaerobiales bacterium | reverse complement strand
ATGGAAAAAGATTTACTATATTAAGTATTTCAGGAGCCTGTTTTAAAAACAGGCTCCTTTGAAAATTAATATAATGCTGATTTATTATACTCAATGTCAGTAATAGTGAATCTATACCAGTTAAAATCTCCAGTTTCCAGATTACTTCACCACTGGTAGGAATCTTTATTCCATTTATTTCTTTATAATCACTCATGATTGGTGACCAGGTTTTCTTTTCATACTGCCCGTCTTTTTCCATATACCTTTGAGCAACAAAATTAGTAACCTCTCCTTTTTTATTAAAATTAAATATTCCGGTGGCGGTAATTCCTTTATAACTCATAATTGCTTTTGCCGAATTTGCATCAATCTCTTCCCATTTAATATAATTACTTAAAGCTGCGGTTGGATACCATACCATTTCCGCCAAATAACGGATTAGAGTTGCCTGGTCAATTTCTTTTCCTTTGCTGTTACCAATGAGAGGAGTTTTATTTGCATATGGCCTTTACCATTGAAATACTTGTCTCTGCCAACAATGTGAATCAGGGGAGCTGCCTTAATCCTCGCTTTCCAGATAAAACCAGGTTTGTTGGTTGTAAAGTATTGTTCAGCTATAACAGGCATCCATGATTGATCTTTATTCATCCTCAGGACCGCTTCTTGCTTTAACCGTACTGTATTAATCATCTTTTTTCCTGTAACCTGAGAATATTCAAGCCATCTTTTAACAGAGTCCGGCAATCCGTACGCTTTTTGATAAATTATTGTTTTATTGATTCAAAGGTCTAAACTTAATGATATTATATACGGACTTAAGCTGATATGATAATTGTATTAAATTTTATGTAATACTCCATTGATAATAACCAGGATTATCTTGACACCTGATTTGCTACAGTGGTATAATCTATGTATACATAGATTATACATAATCAATACATAGATAAAATTTCCGGGGAGGTTTCCTTTAAAATGAGTCAAAATTTAAAGAATATAGTTTATGCTAAACTGAAAAAAGATATTATAACAAATAAAATAAAACCGGGAACCCAGCTTTTGGCAACAAAGCTGGCTGACGAGTTTTCGGTGAGTAGAACACCTGTTAGAGAGGCAATGGGAATATTAGAAAAGGACGGTCTGGTTAAACTGCTTCCTAAAAACGGTTATCTGGTTAAAGATATCAGTTATAGAGAAATGCTCGATACATATTATGTGAGAATATTGCTGGAAAAGGAGGCGGCAAAATTAGCTGCAGAAAGAATTCTGCCGGAACAAATTGAGGAACTTAATAAAAACTGTATCTATTATGAGGAAGACCATATCTGGGATAATAATAAAAAGTTCCATATGATTATTGCCCGGGCAGCAGGTAATTATAAACTGATTGATTTTCTGGAACAAACTATTGAACAAATAGACAGATTTATTATGTTAGACCCTTATATGAACTTAAAAGATAGTATCGGTAAAGAGGAACACTATCAAGTAATTGATGCTCTGGAAGCTGGAGATGGTGAAAAAGCATCTATGTTAATGGAAAAACATTTGATTAAAACCAGGGAGAGGATACATAAAGAGATACTTGCTGGTAAAAAATTATAAAATTTATATAAAAATAATATCTTCAAGGAGGAAAATCATGGATAATGAGATTATTGTAAAACCAGTGCCTGGCAAAGAATATACAAAAGAAGATTTAATGAAAATGGATAAACAAATATTAAGAGCATTATTGCGGGAAAGGGTACATCATCGTATTGAAGTACCTCTTGATGCAATAATAACTAAGCGGAATAGAAAACCGATAAAAAGTTTCGGTAAACAGGCACAGCTTGTATTTGAGGTATGGAAAGAAAGGGGTTTTACACTGGATGAACCGGATATACAGTGGGCAAAACAGTACTGTGATCTGGCAGCCGGAATTCAAGAAGGGAAAGATATTAAATTTGATGTTGAAGAACCTCAACCATTTTCTGAAGAGGAGCTTGCAGTAGTTAAAAAACTTATCTATGGCCGCCATTCTATACGTAACTGGATAGATAAGGTAGTACCAGATGAAATGATTGAGGAAATTTTAGAAGCCGGGAGAGCTGCTCCGATAGGATGTAATTTAGATGAAATTAGATTTGTTGTACTAAAAACACCAGAGGAAAAAGGTATGATTTCCAGTGATATTTCAACAAAGAACTCGGTAATTATAGTTATTTGTTATGATAAGAGGATTCCAGAAGTTGTAGGACAGGATAAGATAGTACCTCAGAATCCCGGTTATGATGCAGCAGCAGCAGGTGATCATATGCTGCTTATGGCTCATGCTCTTGGTCTGGGAGGAGTCTGGCTATCAAAAACAGCTGAATCTAAAATTACCAGTGATTCAGGTGAAGAGTTCAGAAAAAAATACGGTTTGCCAGAATATATCAGTGTAGCAATGCATATTGCTGTGGGCTGGGCGGAGAGAGGTACTATAAAATCGAAAAGAATGCCTCTTAAAGAAATGATTCTATCTCATAAGATTTAATATAAAAATTACATGTTAAGAATTTACGATAACACTTTAGAAGGTGATAAAATGGATAATAATGATAAGATTACGATGGATGAAGCTGTTAAAGAGGTTAAACTTGCCAGCCGGAGAATAGGTCTTCTGCATCTGGCTTATGCCGAGACTTTAACTGAAAGACTGGGTGAAGAAGAAGGGAAAAAATTAATACTTGCAGCAATCAAGAATTACGGTATTAAAATCGGCAAAGAGGTTAAAGAACAGGTTGAAGCAGAGGGATTAAACTCTATTCCCGAAAATTATGGAAAAAATACTTCGCGTAATCTACCGAAATTCGGTATGAATGATGGAACCGAAGAGGTTAATGTCAATGGTGAGCCAAGGATAAGGGCTTTTGGTTGTGAGATGGCTAAAGTATGGAAAGAATATGGCAAAGAAGATCTGGGTAAGCTTTATTGTTTTGTTGACCCGGCAAAATATATGATCGGAAAGC
>JADQBU010000394.1 GCA_016278435.1 Halanaerobiales bacterium | reverse complement strand
TCCATATCAAAAAGCTTTACTCTTAAATCAACCATATTTATTCCTCTCCTTTCCGGAACATAAATAATTATCATAGTTTTTCAGAGCATATTACTTCTTAAGTCCATTAAAAAATTTTATCTTTTAAAGCCTTTTTAATCTTATCCGGTGTAATTGGAAGTTCATAAAATCTAACCCCTATAGCATCATGGATAGCATTAGCTACAGCTGGAGCGGCAGCAATCATACTGGGTTCACCTACTCCTTTGGCCCCAAAAGGACCATCTGCATCTTCATTCTCTATTAGACTTGTTTTAAAATGGGGACTATCCATAGCTGTAGGCACCAGGTATCCGGTCAAATCAGGGTTGAGTGTTATCCCATTTTGAATAACCTGATCTTCCATCAGGGCCATCCCTATACCCTGAACAGTCCCTCCCTCAATTTGACCTTCAACATTGCGGGGGTTAATGGCCTTACCCAGGTCCATAGCTGTATTGACCTCTATGACCTCAACTTCCCCGGTAACAGTATCTACCTCTACTTCTACCTTCTGGGTCATAAATGTATAGGCTACATAGACATTATCTGCCTGGCCTGTAGCCGCATCGGGTGCATCTGTAGCAGGAAAGAATGAAGCCTCTGATTTTAGTTCTTCACCCTTCTGGCTAACTATTTCTGCCAGTTGCCAGTAACTTAACTTATTTTCTGGATCATCATGTCTGAAAATATGACCATCTTTTACAATTAGTTCGGGGTGATTACTTCTGAACTCCAGACTGGCATAATGATAGATCTTTCCCAGTAATTCTTCAGCAGCCTGTTTGACTGCATTACCTGTAAAGAAAGTCTGCCGGGTAGCAGAGGTTGAACCCGAATTTTTCGTCAGGTGGGTGTCACCCTGACTGATTTTAATTAAATCAGGATCAATTTTTAAGATTTCAGCAGCAATCTGGGTAATTACTGTCAATACACCCTGGCCAACATCAGCGGCAGCTGTTCTGATCAAGAGCGATTCATCTTCAAACTCTATAGAAACAATAGAATGATCGGGGAATCCTTCCCCATAACCAAAACCGAACATAATTGTTGCCATACCCTGACCTCTCTTCTTCATATCATTTCCCCCCTTCCGTCATAGCCAGTACTTCCTTGATTGTCTTTCGTACATTTACACTCCTGGTCAATATCTGACCATTGGGGGTAGAAGAACCAATTTCATAGGCATTCTGAAGTCTGAAGTGAGCAGGGTCAATTCCCAGTTCAGCTGCCATCAGGTCCATCTGAGAATCATAGGAAAATGCCATCTGTGCTGTTCCAAAACCCCGCATGGCCCCGGTAAAGGTGTTATTGGTATAAACTGCATAGGACACACCTCTGACGTTGGCAACATTATAGGGGCCGGTACAGTGGTATAATCCCTTGTGTACCACAGCCGGACTGCTGGAAGCATAGGCCCCTACATCTCCGATTACTTCTGTCTGCCAGGCAGTTAGAAAACCATCATTGGCAACACCGGTTTTATGCCTGATTATCAGGGGATGGCGTTTAGACTGGGTAATCATCGATCCCTTTCTGGTATAACTGAATTTTACCGGTCTTTTTGTTGCCAGTATTGCCAGGGCCAGATGAATATGCACAGAGATATCTTCCTTTTTACCAAAGGCACCACCGATGGTAGGCTGGATAATTCTAATTTTCTCTTTGGGCAGTCCGAGGGATTGAGCAACATCAGCCTGGGTATCATGCAGCCACTGAGTTGCTGCCCAGATTTTCACAGTCCCTGTATCTTCATCATAGAGACCGACACCTGCTTCTGACTGCAGGGGCAGCTGGTCGATATGCTGGGTTTTATATTCTCGCTCAAATATCTTGTCAGCCCGGGCAAACCCCTCTTCTACATTTCCTTTTTCCAGATAATGGTCACATAAGATGTTGGCAGGATTGAGTTTCTTATCCAGCCGGTCAGTCAATAAACCACTTAACTCTTCATGTATAACCGGGGCATCTTTTTTCAGGGCCTGCAGGGGGTCTGTTACTACCTCCAGTTCCTCAACTTCGACCTCTATCAGTTCACAGGCCCTTTTAGCGGTCTCTTCTGTTTCAGCTATGACAATAGCCAGGGGGTCTCCCATATAGTGCATTTTTTCCCCGATACCGATCAGTACAGGTTGGTCCTTATAAATTAAACCGTATTTATTTAAATCCGGATAATCTTCTGCGGTAATTATCTTAACTACACCGGCCAGACTCTCAGCTTTATCTGTATTTAACTTTCTTAAGTAGGCATGGGGAAATGGAGCCCGTTTTACTTTCATATAGAGCATATCATCAAAGTAAATATCACGGGTATAAAGAGCTTTACCGGTAACTTTATCCCGGGCATCTACCTTTTTAAAATCCTTTCCAATAATTCTCTTACTCATCTTCTTCCCCTCCCTTCCCGGCAAGTTTTCGGGCAGACAGTTTTACTGCCTCAATGATCTTGGTATATCCAGTACAGCGGCAGATATTACCTGATAATCCCCGTTTAATCTGCTGTTCATCCGGGTCAGGTATCCTATCCAGTAGACTTTTACTGGCCAGAATCATCCCCGGAGTACAGAATCCACACTGAACGGCCCCGGTTTCTATATATGCTTCCTGTACCGGGTGTAATTGATCACCTTTACTTAACCCTTCTATAGTTAAAATTTCAGCTCCATCTGCCTGGAGGGCAAGAACGAGACAGGAACTTACCAGTTTACCATTCATAATCACAGTACAGGCACCACATTCACCTTTACCACAGCCTTCTTTGGTGCCGGTAAAGTGCAAGTCATCTCTCAAGATATCGAGCAAACGGGTAGTGGGACTGGTTTCAACTTCCCTTTTTTCATCATTAACAGTCAATGTAATTTTCACATTTCCACCCCCATTTTTATCTGTTCCAGAGCCTCTATGAATATATCCCGGGCCACATCCCTGCGGTATTCAGCGGTACCCCGGATATCGTCGATTGGAGAGATTTTTTCCGACACCAGTTTTCCCAGTCGATTA
>JADQBU010000360.1 GCA_016278435.1 Halanaerobiales bacterium | reverse complement strand
TTCTATCGCCTGAATAGAGTTTGTTCTGGCAATTCGGGCCATTAACTCTTCACTATAGAAACCTCTTTTACGGGCAATCTTCTCAAAGAGGGGATGAACCTCGAGCAGGGTATCATCCAGAACATGTCTTTCATAATTTATGGCAAAGAGTGGTTCAATTCCACTACTACAGCCAGAAATAATACTGATCGAACCAGTGGGAGCAATGGTTGTTGTTGTAGCATTCCTCATTGGTTTTTCATAAATACTTTCCTCAATGTTGGGGAAGGAGCCCCTTCTTTTTCCGATTTTTATTGATTCATCATGAGATATCTTCTGAATAAAGGTCATTATCTTCCGGCCCAGTTCTACCGCCTCTTCACTATTATAGGGTATTTCCAGTTTGATCAGGAGGTCACTCCAGCCCATTACCCCCAGACCGATTTTGCGGTTGCTTTTGACCATTTCTTTGATCTGTTTCAGTGGATATCTATTCATATCAATTACATTATCCAGAAAACGGGTTGCTTTCCGGGTGATATCTTCCAGTTTATCATAGTCGACTTCAGGATCTTCGTCTATATTTTTAGACATATGGGCCAGGTTGATGGAACCAAGATTGCAGGCCTCATAAGGCAAAAGAGGCTGTTCACCGCAATTATGTGTAACAAATCCATTGGCAATAAAAGAATGGGTAACTGGTTCAGTCAGATCAAAAACATTCTCTAAACCCATAAAGTTAATGCTGTTGACTATATCAGTTTTATTGTCATTTCTTAAATTTTTTGTTTTAACGATTCTTTTTAATAGATTAATTTTATCTTTTATAAGGAAATTAATTTTCCTGGCATATATATGTAAAGATGAGCTAGAAATATTCAATTCATATAAAACTCCGTCAGTGTCATAATATATTTTTTCATTATTTTTATTAGTATAAGAAAAGACTTTTTCCCTTGGATTTCGTGATCTATCATAGATATTGGATTTTATATCCAGATTAAGTAGCAGAATCTGTACCTGCTTTAACAGTTTTCTTGATTTAGAAGTTAAGCGGACATAATAATTGCCGTTGTTATCATCACAGGATACAGTTCCATCAGCGGTGAATAAAGCCTGCAGGAAACCAATTACAGCCTCTTCCGGGGCTGAAAAGAGGGAGAAGGGAACTTCCTTTTCTTCTGCCTTAACTGCCTTGACTCCCAGTGACAGCAAATAGTCAACGAAATATTTGCTGTGGTATGAGAGATGGATTGTACCGTTTTTGCGTTCGATTTCCTTGATTTCTCTACCGTAAATATTGTTTAAAATAGGTTTTAAGTAGGTTAATACTTCTCTATCATCAGCACCGAAAGTAAAACCGACCCGGCGGTTTTTATCACCTGCTCTAAGCCAGCCGTCTCCGCTCAGCCAGCCCAGGACCTGTCCCAGTTCCCGGGACCATACATCCGGGAAGTTATAGGAATATAACCGGCCATTTTTGCCTCTGAAACTGTTCTTCACTTTGAAAGGCAGCGTTTTATTTTGCGAAAAACTTCCTTTTCCAGATTGAATCAGAACCTCATCTCCGACATCTATATCCTGAAGTTCCTTCCAGCCTTCTGTTGTTAGAAATTTATGGTCAGCTGTGGTTTTAATGCTATAACCTGAGTTTGTTGTCAACCGGTAAACTTCCTTTTCCCCATTATTATAAACCCGGGATATCCGGTTTAAGGTTGTTCCACATTTAGTCTGGCTAGGTTCCAGTGTAGCTATATTGCCTTCAGAATTAATATCAGTAATGTAATCACCGGCAGCACGAGCCTGCAGGTAAGAGAGTGGAACTCTATTATCTGTAGTAATCTCCAGGCCGCCGGTCTCATATTATTCATAGATTTCTTTAATCGGTATTAATCCCTGCCTGGTGGCAATCAGTGTATCTCCGGTAACACAGGGGTTTGTGCTTTCAATTTCCCCCAACTGGGGTGTCGGGTTGTACCGGTTGATTTCATCTATAAAGATGATACCCGGTTCCCCGTTTTTATGGGCCATTTCTACAATCTTATTGAATACCTCTCTGGCTCTTAGTTTACCGCAGGGCTCTCCATTGCGGGGATTGTTCAGTTCATATTCTTCATCATTCTCAACAGCCTGCATAAATTTGTCAGTAACTGCAACGGAAATATTAAAATTATTGAGCCTGTCCTCATTTTCTTTGGCAGTAATGAATTCCATGATATCAGGGTGGTCAACCCTTAAAATACCCATATTTGCTCCCCGTCGCTTGCCTCCCTGCTTAACTGTATTGGTAGCAGCATCAAATACTTCCATAAAGGAGATAGGTCCACTGGCTACACCCCCGGTAGTCTTGACAGTATCATTCTGGGGACGGAGTCGGGAAAAGCTAAAACCGGTACCTCCTCCACTTTTATGAATCAGGGCTGAGTATTTAATAGCATCAAATATTGCATCCATGCTGTCTTCTACGGGCAGGACAAAACAGGCACTTAATTGCTGTAGATCATTGTCAGCATTCATTAGTGTCGGTGAATTGGGGAGAAAATCTAGACTGGACATCATCTCATAAAAAGTTTTCTGGTCTTCAGAGACCGGTTCTCCGTACTTTTTATTGGCCTGGGCAATATTATTTGCTACCCTTTTGAACATCTGCTCCGGGGTTTCAAACAATTCGCCTTCCGGGTTTTTTAACAGATAGCGGGATTCTAGCACCTTGAGTGCATTGGGGCTTAAATTAATTTCATCTGACACGGTCTTCACCTCGAATTTATGGAATAAAATTTTATGTATAGTAGTTATTATAACATTTTATTGGGGAAACTTAAATAAAAAATCCAGGATTGTTCTGGACCTGAAGATAACGGACAAAATTAGTAGAAAAGAACTATCAATTTTTAAATTCTAACATTAAAGTAAAATGGAAGGAGAATTCAACTTATTGTTGTATACTATAGATAGAAGCATACTTTGAGGAAAACACCAATAGCGGGGGTGTAGTTATTAGCAAACATTTTATCTATATAGTTGAATGCAGTGATGGTACATACTATAC
>JADQBU010000431.1 GCA_016278435.1 Halanaerobiales bacterium | reverse complement strand
CGTTCAAATCTTGTCCTCTAAATTTAACACCGCCACCGCTGCTGGTTCTTCCTCCATGGACATAAACCTTCCTCCATGGGTAATACTTTCTCCACTTCTCTCCCAGAACAAAATCTATTATCTCTCCACGTACATTATTTCAATTTGACCGGTAAGTTACCCCTTCAACCTCTGTTGCTACAGTTATATTAACGGCAAATATAATAAAATAAATATTACAGTTTGAATTTTCACGGGTAAATTTATACTGATCCCCTTTCATTCTGTTATATGACTCTTTATAATATTGTAAAAAATATCTACTGTAACCACAATATACTTAAGTATAGTCTTTCCCGATTAAAAGTATAGTTTTTAATAAACAAGGAAAGAAGTATATACAAAGAAATAACCCTCCCCAGCTGGAAAGAGTTACTGTTTCAATACCATGTTTTATGTTTATATAGCCCCTAAACCATATTTCTGGGCAAGAGCAATTGCTTCGGCCCTGTTATTTAAATTATTATTAGTAATAATTCTCCTCATATGATATTTAACTGTAGCCTCACTTATAGCAATAATATCAGCAATTTCCTGATAAGACTTTCCGCATATTATCAAAGTGAGTATTTCCTCCTGCCTATCAGTTAAATCCAATTTCCTGATTTCCATTTCTTCCTTAACAACTTTTTTTGCTTTTATATAAGTCCTGTTCACTTTAACTTTACTATTATCTTTGTTCTTCTCTAAACCTTCATTATTTGAATTTTGACCTGAAAGCTTTCTCATTAACTTTGATGTCATCCCGGGTGCCAGAGGCGGTTCTCCTTCTGACAGTTTTTCCAGTAAAGATATAAATTTATCAGCTTCAAGATTTTTTAATAAATAACCATCAGCTCTATTACGAATAGCTTTTATCAACATCTCATCATCTGCTGAAATCGTAAGAATAACGACTTTTATTTGCGGAAATTCATTCTTTATCAATTTTGTTGCTGCCAGTCCATCAACATTATCCATATTTATATCCATTAATATGAGATCGGGCTTCAATTTACGGGTCATCTTTAATGCTTCATGTCCATTACTGGCTTTACCCACTACTTTATATTGGTGTGCGGTCAGCAAATTGCTAACCCCTTCTAAAAAAAGAGAATGATCATCAACCAGTAAAACTCTCATTATTTCTGCTCCTCTCTACATAGTATGATTAATATTTCTAATAATTTAATTTTACCTGACACTTATTTTATTTTCAATATACTTAAGTATAGTCATGAAATTTATCAGGTATAGTTATATATTATAATTAATAATAAATATTAAAACACTGGCAGAAAAAAAGACCAATTTTTCATACCTCAAGTGTCTTCAGCAGGAATCTGAAACTGTAGTTTTACTCCTTTCCCCTCCTCTGATTCAAGAAACAAACTGCCATTCATAAATTTTGCGCGCTCATCCATAATAGCCAGACCAGAACTTTTTTTGTTTCTATAGTCCCCTTTCAATAAACCCTTTCCATTATCCTCAATAACCATCTCCAGATTATCTCCTTCTTTTGCAAAAGAAAGACTGACCTCTGTTGCTGATGTATGTTTTATAATATTATTTAATCCTTCTTTCAAAATATAAAAAAGATGAATTCTACTTTCACTCCTCTGTAAGATTTCAGCAACATCTTCTGAAATATTTAACACCGGTTTTATACCTGTATTATCTTCAAAAACAGTTAATTCTTCTTCAATTAATTTTATAAAACTTTTTTTTAAAATAGATGCTTCTCGATTATTATAAATATATGTACGCATATTCTGATGGCCTTTTTTTAAATTATCTATCAAATCATTTAACTGCCTGATAGCTATTAAATTATTATTATTTTTTAATTCCTGCTTAATAGACTGGGTCTGTAAATTGGCATAACTTATCACCTGACCTAGATTATCATGTAAATCTCTGGTAACTCTATTCCGTTCCTCTGCTACTGCCAGTTCTTTTTGTTGTTTTATCACCTGTTCCCGAGCTTTTTCTAAATCAGTTATATCGTTCAATATTAAGACCCAGACACTGAGACCCCCAGTATCTCTGGTGAAGGGTTTAACTTTAATTTCAAAACACTTTTCTCCATCATATATTTTTGTTTTGAGTTTGCCTTTATCAATAAAAGTTGCTTCTTCATTTTTTTTAATATTAAAACCCAGTCTTTTAATAATTACTTCAGGAAGTACTCTACCAGCAACAAACCTCTCTTCTATTTTTAACATTTTCTTTGCTTTACTATTAATATCAAGGACCCGATACCTGTTATCTAGCACAATAACTCCCATTCCTAATTCTTCAACAACCATCTTCCGGGTCACAGGAATAAGATCAAAAATATAATAACGCTGTAAGCCCAGAAAAACCACTATCCCCGCTATACCAGTAAATATAGGTGATAAATCAAAACCAAAGTTATAAATTCCTGTAGTATTTAAGAGATTTGGAGTCCAGATTATTACCATACTAACCAGAAAAAATGCTGATTGTCCCTGGTAAATCTTCCCCTTTTTAATCAAATTTTTTAATAACAATGCTCCTGAAATAGCCAGAAACAAATAAGACTGACTTACCAGAAACCAGAACCATGGCCCATACTCATTATGCAAAATCAAAAATGAATCTTTCCTGATAAGACTATAGCTTTCCCGAAATAAACCATGTAAATCATTAGTCCAGACACCTATTACAGCTAAAGTTGGAAAAATTGCTAAAAGCAACAACTTTTTCAATGCCATCCATTTTTTATTATCATTCATTTTTAGAACAATTATGAACCAGACAAAGGGCAAAAATCCATATGTAATATATTGTATATTTGACCAGAATATCTGTCTATTAATATTAGTATTATTAGTTTCCATCATATTACCAAAGATAAATAGAAATAACAGAAAAAACAAGATAATAGTTTCAACCATTATTTTGTAAGGTTTATTCTTGATAACATAAGCTCCCAGGTAAATAATAATAATTTCAGAAAATATTAAAAGTAATAAATAATTATTATAATTTAGTGTC
>JADQBU010000397.1 GCA_016278435.1 Halanaerobiales bacterium | reverse complement strand
CCAGAGCCTGGGCAGCCTCGACAAATTCTTCCGATTTTATTTCCAGCACCTGAGAACGCATCAACCTGGCAGTTGCCATCCAGCCAAATGTCACCAGGGCAATCATCACATTATTTAATCCCTTACCCAGAATAGTTGTCATAACTATTGCTGCTATTAAGAATGGTATCGACAAAAATATGTCAGTAATCCTCATGATAATCTCATCAAACCAACCCCCGTAATAAGCAGATATTGTTCCAACTGCTATTCCGATCAGGGTACTTATACCCACAACAATAAAACCTATTCTGAAGGCAGTTCTGGTTCCCCAGACCATTCCATAGAATATATCATACTGACCTTCAGTAGTACCAAAGGGATGGGCATCGTTCGGCGGTTGAGGTTCTGCTATCCAACCACCGCGTGGGATATCATAAGGATCAGCCGGGTCTGCCGGTGGCGCTATCCAGGGAGCAAAAATCGCAATCAGGGCAAAAAAGATAATGATTAACATACCAAACAGTGAAATCTTATTTTTAATAAGCCGTATAAGTACTTCCTGCCAGTCCATCTATATCACTCCAATCTAATTCTGGGGTCTATAAAGGCGTAAGAAACATCTACTATTAAGTTTATAAATATGATCAATATACCTGTGTAAAGAGCAATCCCAATAATCGCAGAATAATCAAGCTGCTGGGCAGCCTCTGCTGCAAACTGTCCCAGACCACGGTAGCCAAAAATACTCTCAATAATAACTATTCCCACAAGTAATCCCCTGACCGTTAAACCGGCAACTGTGGCAACAGGAATCAGGGCATTCCGGCGGGCATGTTTTTTAATAACTACACTCTCTTTAACACCTTTAGCCCGGGCAGTTCTTATATAATCCTTTTTCAGGGTTTCCAGCATACTGGAGCGTGTAATTCTTAAAATATAAGCACACCAGAGAATAGCAATACTGATTACCGGGGCGATAAGATGCCTCAAGGCATTCCAGACAATGGCCCAGTTCCCGTTCAGTATTCCATCAAGTACATTCATGCCGGTATACTTAACAAAATCGGGAGAATTTATGATGGTAATTGCCCAGTTATCAATCCTGCCCGGTGGGAACCAGCCCAGAATACCGTAAAAGATCAATAAAACCAGTAACCCAAATACAAAAGTTGGGAATGACCAGCCAATCAGGGCAAAAACACGGACCGTATGATCCCAGGGATCATTGTGGTGAACCGCCGAGAAAACCCCGAGCGAAATTCCCCCCAGAATAACAGGTAATAAAGCAAACAAGGCCAGCTCCAGGGTAGCCGGGAAACGGTCAAGTATCGCCTTCGATACCGGTGCACCGGCCGATTCTGACCAGCCGAAATCCCCCTGTAAAACTCCCTTTAACCATCTTCCATACTGTACAATCATTGGATCATTTAATCCATACTTCTCTACAAGTTGGTCTATATCAGCCGTTTTTAATTCAGCCGGTGATTTAATATAAGTACTTACCCGTTCATATGGTCCCAGTAGGGACATCATCCCGAAAACCAGCAAGGTAACTCCAAATAATATTATAGGTAAAATAAGTAATCTCCTGATAATAAAGTTTATCAACCAGTTTCACTCTCCTTTCCTGCATTATTTTATTTTTATTTTTTAAAAATTAAATGATATAACAGTATAAATTCAAAAAGAACACCGGATAGATAAACCCACCCGGTGTTCAGATTTATTATATTTTCATACTACTTATCCATAATGTAGAAATCTCTACCAGGACGCATAGCATTGGGATACCAGCCTTTGACCCAGTCACGATAGACTCTAAGTCCTGCAGGTTGATCAAGCCAGATATCAGTAGCTTTGTCAAAGGATATCTTCTGAATCTGTTTGTAAATATCTTCACGCTTGACTGGTTCCAGGGTAGTAATACCCTTTTCAATCAAGGGGTCGATGTTTTCTTTTGCCCAGTTAATATAAGCATCGCCCTTGAAAGCACCATAGGTTCCATAACTGGCCACAAACGGAACAACAAAGTTATGTGGATCCGGGAAGTCGGCCAGCCAGCCCATGAAGCCCAGGGTAAATTTACCGGCAATCAGGTCATCAAGATAGGTTGACCACTGGATACCGCGGACATCTATATGGAACTTGGGATTTATCTGTTCGACATAGGTCTTGAGGATATCACATGCTGCCTTCCGGGCATCATTACCAGTATTATAAGTGACAGTCAGCGTAAATCCTTTTTCCCATAACTCACCATCAAAGGCTTTTTTGAAGTATTCTTCAGCCTTGGCAAGGTCCAAACTATAGGTAGGCTGACTATCTGCAAAGCCTAATAGAGGCTTAACAATAGGACCGCGGGCTTTAAGAGAATTGCCCATTCTAACCTGGTCAATAAAAGCCTGATAATTAAAGGAATTTGTAAAAGCCTTTCTGACGTTTTCATCAGCAAAGAAATTGGAAGGAATACCTTTACCGTCCAATTTTCCACTTCCTACATTTTTGTTACCTTCCATAACAATACCCCAGTTCATGATACCAACCATGTTCTGTAACTGAGGAAATCCTTTTTTCACAACAACATTATCCATATTTTCTACCTGGGAGATAAACTGATTGGGAACATAAATCATGTCAGCATCGCCGCGTCCAAGCATTAACTTACGGGTACTGAATTCATCAATATTCTTAATAACTACAGTTTTGAAGTTAGCTGGTTCTCTCCAGTAATCGTCATTGCGTTTAAAGATGGTATAGTCACCATTTACCCATTCGGTCAAGACAAAGGGACCGGTACCCATCATCTTATCATAAAGAGGATCTGCTTCTTTAGCCGGGTCATGGTATTGGGAAAGGGTAGTAGCCTGACCATCCCATGCTCCCTGCGCTATACACCATTCTTTATCCAGAACCGAACCCCAGGATGCACCCTGAGCCAAAATGTTAAGGAAAGGAGGATAAGGTTCATCTAAATGCATGACTACATTGTTTCCATCAATGGTAATATGTCTTTCCAGTTCGGCGTAAACCTTCTGGGATTGTTCTGGAGTTAAACTAGCTGG
>JADQBU010000334.1 GCA_016278435.1 Halanaerobiales bacterium | reverse complement strand
CATCAATAGGATCCAGGGTAACATTATAAGCATAGTGAAAAATCTGTGCGATTTTAGGAATGACACCAATATCGGATTGTGTAAACAACCTCCAGATAATACCAACAACATTATATGGTATTAACAATGGTATACCAAGTAAAACAAGGCATACTGCCACCCACGGTCCTTTTTTTGGTATAGACATAGAAATTAATATACCAAGTACAATTTCAAAAGTAAGAACAATTAAAGTAAATATTAATTGTCTTCCCACCGCTCCCAGAAAAACTGGATCATTTAAAACCTCAACATAATTTTCCAGACCAACAGATATTGGAGTGGAACCAGCGAAAATATAATGTTGAGAATAATTAATTACAACCATTAACGGTATAAAGGCACTTATTGACATTAATACTAAAACAGGCACTAAAAACAACCAGGCTCTATTTTTCATTATTGTAATTTACCTCCCATCAATAAATTCTTTCATCATTACTAAAAATTTTAATATATTTTTCTGGAAAATTAATAAAAATATATTCTTCTTCTTTAACATCAATTTTTGAATTTACTCTGGCCTTAATCCTGATTTTACCCAGACTGAGGGTTAAAATTTTATAATTACCAACATCTTCAACAATTGCTACTTTACTTTTTATACCATTTTCTTTTTTCTCAACACTTACTTCGAGTTCTTCGGGACGTATCCCGATTCTTAGAGAATCCTGATTTTTATTTATATAATTTTTTAATATCTTATCAGAAATTTTTATATTAAACCCAGAACACTGTAATTTTTTTTCCTGAAGTTTACATTCGATGACATTCATACCGGGACTTCCAATAAAATACCCTACAAAAGGACTGCTGGGTTGAGAATAAAGTTCATTTGGAGTTCCTTTCTGGACAAATTTACCATCTTTTACTATTGTCACATATTCTGCAAAAGTAAGTGCTTCATGTTGGTCATGAGTAACATAGATCATGGTGATTTTCAATTCCTGTTGAACCTGCTTTAAACTACGCCTTAGTTCACCTCTCATTTTGGGGTCAATTACTGTCAGTGGTTCATCAAGCAATATAGCCTCTGTATCTTCCCTGATTATTCCTCGCCCCAGAGAAATCTTCTGCTTTTCAGCAGAATTTAAGGCTGAAGAAGATGAGCGCAAATAATCAGTTAAATTTAATATCTCTGCTACTTCTTTTACCTTTTTATCTATCTCATTATCTGGAACATTTTTATTGATCAGTGGAAAAGCTAAATTATTATAAACATCCATAGAGTCATAAACCACAGGAAACTGAAAAACCTGAGCTATATGTCCATCTCTTGTTTCTATATTTGTTACATCTCTATTACCTATAAATATCTGACCCTGTGTTGGTTTAAGAAGTCCAGATAAAATATTAAGTATTGTTGTCTTACCACAACCGGAAGGACCCAGTAGAGCATTAGCAGTGCCATCTTCCCAGATAAGGTTCATATCTTTTACTGCCCACTTTGCTTTACTTTTATCCAGCTTGGGATTTTTTGATAATTCATATGAATGGCTAATTTTTTTAAATTCAAGTTTTGCCATTAAAAGTCACCTCCGGTCTTGGTAACTAAATTGTGTGTTTCCTTATCAAAAACAAAAAACTTGTTAGGATCAATAAAGACTTCTATCTGTTGACCAGTTTTATATTGTACTATATCTTCCATTAATAAGATCAGGTCTATATCCTTGAAAATAAGATGCATTTCTGTTTCTGAACCAACCACTTCACATAATTCTACTCTAGCATGGACAGGAATGTCATCTTCATGTTGCTGTTCTAAACTTATGGAATGAGCCCTTATCCCAACTATATAATATTTATTTTCAAGTATATCTTTAAACTTATCAACATTAATTTTTACTTTTTCACAAATTTCGAGATAATATTTATTATCAATATTAATTAATTCACTATCCCAGATATTAATTGTAGGATGACTAAAATACTGAGCAACTTCCACACAACTGGGATTATTATAAACTTGATTAGTCTTATCATATTGTACAATCTTACCTTTACTAATAAAACCAACATGTGTTGAAAGGACAAGTGCATCCGGGGAATCAGCAGTGGCATAGATAATAGCTCCGCTTTTATCTCTAAACGTCTCTTTTAACTGCCCACGAAGCTCTTCACGCAGTTTGTAATCAAGATTTGCTAGAGGTTCATCAAGAAATATATATTTTACATCTTTAATTAATGCTCTGGCTATAGATGTTCTCTGTCTTTGTCCACCGCTAATTTCTTCTGGATAATGATCAAGAATCTCGGAAATATTTAATAATTCAGCATTTTTCTTTACCTTTTTGTCAATTTCCTTTTCACTATAATTTTTATCTGAAACCCGTAGTGGTGAAGCCAGGTTTTCATAAACAGTCATAGAGGGATAATTAACAAAATCCTGGTATACCATGGCAATATCTCTTTCACGGACAGGAAGTTGAGTAACATCCTTATCATCATAATAAATTTTACCACTATCTGGCTTTTCCAGTCCAGCTATTATCCTCAATAAAGTTGTTTTCCCTGAACCCGTGGGAGCCAAAAATGTTGTAAAGTCACCATCATCTATTTCTAGTGAAATATTATCCAGTACTAAATTTCGGCCAAATCTTTTTGTAACATTTTCAATTTTAATACTCATGAACTCACCTCTGTAGGATATAGGTTATATAAATATAATTTGTCGCAGCAGCATTTATTACTGCTGCGACATTTAATTTATTCGTTATTCGCTCTTCCATTGCTTAATAAGTTCATCATATGGTATTGTTTTTGGAGCTTCTTCAGGTCTTTCAGGCTTAGGAGCACCTGGTTGATTCAACCAGTATTCCCTGGACTTGGGTTCATTTAATTGGGGTGAATATTTCGGTAAACGCATCTTGCCCATCAAATCATCCATTGTGTTGGCAAGTCCGTCCATAGCTTCCTGAGGTGTAAGTTCTCCAGTAACAGCTCTGGATATATATTTCCACCATTGTTCAGCAAGTAATGGATAATGGGGAACATTTGGTCCGGAGTCA
>JADQBU010000155.1 GCA_016278435.1 Halanaerobiales bacterium | reverse complement strand
ATTTCCATTTCACACTACCATCAGGAGCAAAGGCATACAGATAACCCCTGACACTATCCTTAACCCCGGCCACATAGACAGTACCATCCTTTCCTATAGCCGCCTGAGAATGATTATCCATATCAAGATTTGTCTTCCTCCACAGAATCTTTCCATTACCGGCATTTACCGTTAAAGATAATATAAAGGATAAAATGATTATCACTAAAACCAGAACAATTCTGAGCCGTTTTATCTTTTTCATTTTAAACATCATTCCTTTCGCTGTACTCAAGTCGCAAAATTGAATTAAAGTATATATACATTTGAAATCAAAATAATTAATGCGCGCGCGACTTTCAACAGTACATTCAATTTACAATTCTGTTGAAATGGAAGGTTCTGGAAGATCAATATCTATGGCAGTAACTTCCGGCGGAAAGCAGATTAATACTTCCTTCTCTTTAATGCCATCTCCATATCTTTTGAGATAATAATATTCACAGGAATACTCATTAAAAGAACATGAATGTTTCTTCAACCAGCCCAGTTCCATCAACCTATCAAGATATTTTTCAGCAACCTGTTCTTCCACATTTAAAAAGTCTTCAATAAATATCAAAGCCTCTCTCCTGGTAACAGTATTTTGACACCAGTCTGACTTCCAGCGGCATTCACATTTTTTGCCTTCATAATTTTGTTTATGATTATTATACGAATAACAGGCTTCAGTCCTTAAAAACCTGACCATGTCTTCAATCAAATCCCGATACCCGCTATAGCCATTTTCCTGAATTAAAATAAACAGAGTTTTTTCCATCATAATCACCTCCAGATTATTTATGACAGTAACCATTCTTGAACACAGGAAGAATTAAACATGAATTTTCACAATGATCTTATGAAAAATTCATGGTTACACCCTGTTACCGCAGACCAGACACCTGTTAAAATAACCAGAAGTTACATGCCCCTTACCGCAGATCGAAGAATCATAATAAGTCTTTTCCAGTACATCACCTAGTTCGGTCAAAGTCGGCCGCTTATCCGGAGCGTGATTAAGACATTTACCCAGTAAAACCTTCAGATCTTTTCCCAGCACTTTAACATCAGGGGCCCCGCCCGGCGGAGAGAATCGGGGTTTGAGCAGGGGGGTCATGTTCTTGCGGATAATCTCATTAATATCTCCCCTGCTCCCTTTGAAATTATAGGGGGAATAACCGTTCATCAATATTCTATAAATAAGTATTCCCAGGGGATAGATATCTGACTTATCTGTAACCGGCCGGGAAAAGCCGTGTTTCTTTAATTCCGGTGAGGCAATATCCCAGTGTATGGCATCTAATTTATACCACTTTTTCTGGTATATAAGCTGGTAGGAATCACAATCGACAAAAATTGTCTCCAGACTATCTTTGTTAATAAAAATATTTTTCCGATGAAGGTCACCTACCACCAGGTCCAGACTGTGCAGCTTTTTAAGAGCTTCTATCAACTGCAGTAGGGTCTTAAGTTTTTTCAACCAGGCCTTGCTGCTGTACTCCCGGCAATATTTATCAATAAAGTCTATAAGCCGGACATGGTCATTTAAATCGAAATAGTTCATCATAAAGCCGGTCAGTTTATCCTGTTGATTATAAAGCCGGGCTCTGGGCATAGCCAGGTTATTTTCAAAGAACCTTTCCCATCCCCGATTTTTCTCTTTCTTTATCTTCCGGGTAAATAGTTTTATCAGGGCTTGAATCTTTTCTTCTTTTTTAACTCCCAGTTCAGGTTTGTTAAAAACCTTGGCTATATATTGATTTCGGGCAGCAGGTATTCTGTACAGAGTTCCTTCACCACCTTTATCTTCCATCCTCTCCAGACGGTAATAATTCATACTGGGTGTCTTTCTTAGTTTTAATACTGCCGGTAATTTATTCATTTAAATCACCCTTTACTGACGGCTTCCTTTCCCGGACCTGGAAGATTGGTCTCACTTTCAGTATTCAGCGTTTTTTTACCTTCATCACTCTGTTTCTCAGCATATCTATCCTCCGGGAAATACAGAATAATTAATGACTTGTCATCCCCATTTACTCTATGTAACTCTTTATGTGACAGAAATTCCTCAGCCAGAAGTTTGCTGCTTACATCTTCAACAACAATTTTCTCTACCAGGCGGTTGATGTACTTGCTATTGGGTTTAATTTCCCATTTATATCTCAGGTGTAAGGGTTCATCTTCCACTTCCTCCTGAAATTTTGTGAAAAAATACAGCTTATCCAGTCCATCCGAAGAAATAAAAATCCCCTGAAAATCTTCACTCAAATTACAGGAAAATACATCCCGCCAGGAATCTGATGTGATAAAAACTACCTGGTTGACATATTCACCTTTGGCAACCCCGGTAAAACTACTACAGTTCAGAAGATCCTGTTCCTTTTCCTGGAGTAATATTGCTACACTATCACCGACCGCAGCCGTGATAATTTTTCTGGCTCCATCAGGAGCGATCAGAACTATAGCCCCGACCAGAGTTGCATGAAAATCTTTGATCCCTTTCCCTTCTGATGACGCCTTCTTTACTACCCTTTCCCGGCAGTTGGCAAAGATGTTCTGCATCAGCTCATAGTAAAAACCTTTTTCCGGTTCTCCGGATAACACATTACTCTTAATTAAATCTGATCTCTCTCTCAGTTTACGGGATGCAATCTCTACAAAACCCTCTACCAGCATCTCTGAACTCAGACTGGATTGAGCGGCAGAACCGGCCCCGTCGGACAGGGCCAGTATAACTGCCTTGCTCCCATCATCTAACTCGATTTCACCGGTGTGCACATGATCCTGACATGGAATCCGGGCTTTAAGATGAGAACAACCGGTTGCTCTGGCTGCCAATAAGCTGTAATCTGTTTTTGCTTTAGCAGGTTCCCCCATTATTATCATCTCCTTAACTAAATTTCTCTGCTGATCCCGGATATTTTTTCAGGACTTTCTATTTTAATCTTATCTCCCGGCCGGGATTGAGAGACCTGGGATATACTGTTACTGACAAATCTAAAAACCGAGTCAAATCTGTAATTATTTACTTTATATACTGCATCATCAGGATCCGGGATTATCTCCTTTAGATCGGAGAGCACACGTCTGAAC
>JADQBU010000338.1 GCA_016278435.1 Halanaerobiales bacterium | reverse complement strand
TCAATTTTTTCACAGATAAATCACTATTTATTGCTACAACCAGATAGTCTCCCATCTGACTGGCTTTATCCAGATAATGAATGTGACCTATATGTAATATATCAAAACAACCATTGGTAAATACCAGGGACTTATCATTTCTCCGGATCTCCTGTACCTGGGTAATAAGTTCCCGCCTGTCCAGAATTTTAGTTCTCATTCTTTACCACTTCCAGCCTGAGTTCCTCCGGGGTAACTGTGGCCACCCCACTCTTTTGCACAACAATACCAGCCGCATAATTTGCCAGTTTCATAGCCTCGATCGGTTTGGCCCCGGCTCCGATTGCCAGCACAATCGTTCCCACAACTGTATCACCGGCTCCAGTTACATCATATACCTCGGAAAAATTGGCTGCAGGTAAATAAGTATAGTCACCATCAGCTGTAAACAGAGTCATCCCATTCCCACCCTGAGTAACCAATAGATAATCCAGTCCCATTTTTACAATCAGTTTTTTGCCGGTTTCTATCACATCATCCTGGGTCCGTAGTTTTTTGCCGGCTGCCCTGCCTGCTTCTTCCAGATTAGGTGTCGCAATTGAAACCCCTTTATAATCCAGTAAATTGTAACGGCTGTCCAGAGCAATAAATTTATTTTTCAGCCTACCCAGGCGGGTAATCTCTTGCTTTATACCAGGGGAAAACAGGCCATTACCATAATCAGATATCAAAACTGCATCATAGGAATCGATCTGACTATTAATAATCATCTTTAATTTATCTTCAATCTCCTGTTTCACAGGGGTTCTATCAAGGTGATCTATTCTGACAACCTGCTGTTTAACTATCTCTTCACTTCCGGCCAGAACTCTGGTTTTTAATGAAGTCGGTCTACCTTTATTAATAATTAAACCGTCAGTATTAATGCCGCGCTCTTTTAATATATTATGGAGAGAATTTCCGGCCTGATCATCCCCGATCAAGCCTACAACTATCACCTCTCCCCCCAGACTTCTTATATTATTACAGGCATTTGCACTTCCACCTGGTAATATCTCGCGCTCCTGCTGTCGTAATATTATCACCGGGGCTTCCCGTGAAAGCCTTTCAGGTTGGCCGGTAATAAATTCATCTGCTATTATATCACCTATTACCATAATCCTCTGTTGCTTAAATTGTTCTATATAACTGGTTAATTCAACCATTTATAACCCCCTCTGGAAAAAGCGGATGTTAATACTAATATATGCAAGAATTTATCCCCTACTACAATTTATACTATATTTAAGGCAGATTTCCTGCAAATTTTATTAATAAACCACTACTTAATAGCCTTTTTGCACTGGGATTACTCATTGTAAAGCTTCGTACAACCATCCGGGCAGAACCACCACCGTCCAGATTCAGGGCATCTATAACCCCGTAATCCTGCATAAACAAAGCCAGGTTTTCCAGGGTGATTCCAATGCTCAGGTCCGGCTGTCTGCCGTCAACAGTTACCAGAATCAGATGTCTATCCGGGGTTATCCCCAGTGCTGATCTGGGTGCCCGTCCCAGTAAAATGTCATTTTGAAACTCCTCTTCTTCCCCAGTTATGTTTAATTTCCCCCCTTCCAGAAGACGGGGGCCTGCCCCCAGCCCGGAAACAATATGTTCTTTATCCCAGAAATCGGGATAAAAATCATCCTCAAGACTGATAGGTTCTCCTACCACTATTTCCTGTAATTTTTCCCGGGCTTCCCCCCGGGCTTGAATGATGAATCCATCCCCGGGAATCGGTGTTCCCTCTGTAGAGGTTTTATCCCGAATCTCCACTACACTGTTATTGCTGACAACAATTTCCCGGGTCTGTCCATCTCCCCCGGGAGTCTGCTCACCATAATATTTATTAAAGACAACTATTTCCCCGGGTTTTACCTCCCGGTTTACTCCATTTATCACTATCTCTCCATTTAAAATTCCCTGCCATTTCTGGAGATGATCAATAATCACTTTACCACATTCTGTCCAGGCTACCACGGTCCTACCCTTGATAGGTTCACTGATAACCTGTCCTTCTTTCATCATAAAACCGAGCGGTTTACCGGTATAATTAAAATATCCACCATTAATCCCGGCCAGTGCCTGCTCCCTTTTTAGCATATCAGCCAGATCCTCCAGTCCCGGAATTTGCCCCCGGGCCAGATATGGTGCTGTCTTCAGAGCTATCTGATCCATATTCAGGTCTAACAGGGTTATCACCCTGGGCCCCCACCAGGTAAGCTGTCTGATTTCTTTATATTTTAGACCTGAAGTAACCTCGGCTTCAACCAGTGCCCTCTGCTCTATCTGTTCTGACAGATCAATAATTTTCAGATCCGTCTCAACTTCCAGGACTGCTGCCAGGGTTCTAAGAATTTCCCGATAATCTAAACCCTCTTCTACCAGGGCCAGGATTCCTGCCAGATCATTACTGGTAAATTGAACATTTATCCTATTCATCCTATCAGACCAGCTGAAAATTTCCCCATCGGTCTCGTTAACTGCCTTTATCTGTGAGTACCCTGCTTCAGCCCCCTGGTAGTTGGGTAGTTTTAAAAATCCCTCATAATTTCCAGCCAGTTTAGCTCTAATCACATCTGTCCTGTATAAAACAGTCAGGGCTTTCAGTATTTCTATGTATTCTTGATCTGAATCAGGTATTGTCGGGAGTAATCCATAAAGAATAGTATTAAGTCCGGTTGTATTATAAATAGTGATACCGTTCCCACTATATAGAAATTCATAAAATCCCTGATATAATCTTCCATCCAGGTTAAGATTACCCTCCAGGATAAAGTTGGTACCCCGGGCCAGTAATTCACCCTCTATGTTATAGATACCCATCCCTGATAAATCTTCTTCAATCCGCCAGGTCCTGACCCAGGTCTGCCAACCATCAATTCTCAACTGCTCTTCGAGCTTACGGGCCTCACTCTCAAGCTGGAATTTACCCACTCTTACTTTATAAAAATTATCTTCTTTAATAATTTCAATATCAGAATATCCCTGTCCGGTCAACCTGGTTTTTATCTCCCGGGCCCGGTCCGGATCTCCAGTAGCAAGAACCTGTACCATATAAACCTGCTGAAATGAAGGCCCGGTTTTAATCATATACTTC
>JADQBU010000376.1 GCA_016278435.1 Halanaerobiales bacterium | reverse complement strand
CAACAGCAGCTACCTTGGCCGGCATCCCATAACCGAGATTGACCATCATTCCTGCCCTCAATTCCACGGCAGCCCTTCTGGCGATAATCTTCTTGGCATCGAGTGGAATCCGGGGAATAGATTCCAGGGGTATTTTTATTTCTCCTGAGAATGATGGTTCATAATACAGTCCTTCTGTCTGCCAGCAGGCCTCTTTTTGAGTAGCCTGGACAACATAGTCCACCAGAGCCCCCGGTACTCTTACCGTTTTAGGATGAAGGGACCCAGCTTTAGCAACATACTCCACCTGGGCGATAACAATTCCACCTGTGTTTTTTGTAGCCTGAGCCAGGGCCAGGGCTTCGTTGATATATCCCTCTTTTTCCATTGTCATATTACCATTTTCATCACAGGTCGTTCCCCTGATTAAGGCTACATCAATAGGAAAAGTTTTATATAGGAGATATTCCTCCCCTTCAATCTCTATCAGTTTAACTAAATCCTCGGTAGTAACATCATTCATCTTTCCCCCTTCAATCCGGGGGTCAACAAAGGTACCAATACCCACTTTAGTAATCAACCCCGGGCGATGGGCCGCAATCTCTCGCCAGAGGTTTACTATAACTCCCTGGGGTAGACAGTGAGCCTGTATCTTATTCTCTTTCAGCAGGGCATTCATATTATGAGCAGAACCAATATGGGCCGCAGCCCATTTTTTAACCAGTCCTTCATGTCCAAATCTGGTTACTCCTCTTTCACCCCAGTCTCCTGTGGCTGAACCCTGTTTTATTGTAAGATCACGCGGCTTGCCCGTTTCCAGAAACCGTTTTTCAATCTCTTGAACCACTTCCTCCGGCCAACCGGCCAGGCCCATGGCAGCTAGCCCTATCGTATCTTCAGCTTTAATTAAATATGCCGCCTTCTTTGCAGAAATTATTTCAGCCATCGATTTGCCTCCTTTTTAAATGATAGCCCTAAATCATATGTAAGAAAATCATATTCGAACATGTTCAGTTAACCACGTGTTAATTTTAACATGGTCACATAGTATTATCAAGAAACCCGATTCTGTTATATTTATTTCTAAAACTAATAAATAGCAAGAAAAAGCTAAAGACCCAGATACACTTTCCTGATATAATCGCTTTCCCGTAAATCTTGACAGCATCCATCCATAACAATCTTTCCATTTTCCATCACATAGGCACGATCAGCAATCTGAAGAGTATCTTTGACATTTTGTTCAATCAATAAGATAGTAATCCCCTGTTCTCTTAGAGATTCTATAGTCTGAAAAACTTTTGTTACTATCCTCGGAGCCAGTCCATATGACATCTCATCAAACATACATAGTTTTGGTTGAGACATAATACTACGGGCCATAGCTAACATCTGGCGTTCACCACCACTTAATGTGCTGGCCCGCTGTTTCTTTCTCTCCTTTAAAACTGGAAAGATATCATATACCCGCTCAATCATATCTTCTTTCTGCTTCCAGACTCCGGTAGGATAGGCACCCATCTCCAGATTTTCCCGAACTGTCATATCAGGAAAAACCCTTCCTCCCTCAGGCACTAAAGAAATACCCCGTTCGGCGATTGAGTGTGACGGCTGCCCATCTATTCTCTCACCCATAAATTCAACACTCCCCGAATCCGGACATAATAAACCACTCACATTCTTAAGTAATGTAGTTTTTCCGGCTCCATTGGCACCAAGCAGACCTACTATTTCTCCCTCATTAATCGTCAAAGAAACATCCCATAAAACCTGAAGTTTACCATAAGAGAAATCAATATTTTTAATTTGCAGCATAATTATTTCCTTTCTCTCCCAGATATATTTCAACAACATTTTCATCATTGGCAATTTCCTCCGGTGTCCCTTCGCTGATTTTCTCACCGTAATTGAAGACTATAATCCGTTCACATATATTCATAATCACCTTCATAACATGCTCTACCATCAGGATTGTAATTCCTCTATCACGGATACTACGGACCAGTTCCATAGCATCACTGACCTCAGCCGGGGTTAATCCAGCCATAAACTCATCAAGCAATAATAATTCCGGGTCAGTAGCCATCGCTCTGGCCAGTTCAAGCCGTTTCTGGTTAATCATTGTCAGTTCCCCTGCAGGACACGTACTTACATCCTTCAGCCCCACAAATTCTAACAACTCCTCTGCTTCAATGTTGGCATCTGCTTTTGAAGTTGATTTTAACCTACCAAATAATATAGCCAGTAATACGTTCTCAAGTACTGACATATGGGAAAATACTTTGACCGATTGAAAAGTCCTGGCTATTCCCATTCTACAAATTTGATAAGAATCTAATCCGCTTATCTTATTATCTTTAAAATTAATCTCCCCTTTATCAAGACAGAGATTTCCGGAAATTAAATTAAACATTGTAGTTTTACCTGCTCCATTGGGACCTATCAGGCCCACTATTTCCCCTTTTCCCACAGATAGGTCTACATTAGATACTGCCACCAGTCCTCCAAAATATTTTGTAGCCCCTTTAACCTGCAGCATCTTTTAGTTCCTCCTCCGGACTTTTTTTGTGTAATTTTTTCTTTGCTATCTCTACTAAACCCACTAAACCACCGGGTAGATATAATATAGTTATTATTAAAATACTACCAAATATTATCATATAGAAATAGGGAAAGTTTGTAACAAGCAGCTCTTCCAGATATGAAAAGAATGCCGCCCCTATCACTGGTCCATATAACTGACCCATACCACCAAAAACAGCCATTACAACTGGCATAAAGGAATAAAAAGAATTAAAGGCAATTCCGGGGTCAATATATGTCCATCTGGTTGCAATAATACCCCCGGCCATCCCCATAAATAGAGCACTGAGAGCAAATAAACCAACTTTCAATAAAGTTACATTGATACCAATATGAGCTGCAGCCTCCTCATGTTCTCCAATACTCTGCAGGGCTAAACCAAACTTTGAGTTTCTGATAAAATAGGCTGCCAGCAATAATAAGAGGAAAATGCCAAGTATTATGTAATAAATAGTATTACTTTCTACTACAACCACAAATCTACCCCGTGTTCCCATCATATTTATTTCCCACCAGAGAACTGAGTACTTTATAAGCTCAACAAGTCCAAAAGTAA
>JADQBU010000055.1 GCA_016278435.1 Halanaerobiales bacterium | reverse complement strand
AAATAAATCTCTTTATATTTATCACGTTTAATCTCCCTTGTTTATTTCAGACCCTCTATACACCTTTTAAAAAATATCTATTTCTTTATATCTTTTTTCAATAAACCCGGTAAAATCTTCTAAGTGATTTGCTCTTCCATATTGAATCCTCCTCAATTATACCTGATCAAATCTGTCCCTGCCAGGCATCGTGAAAATTATTATGTAGTTCAAATGATATTTAATTCATTAGTTGATGTTATATCATTAGTTATTGCACTCTGTCTTAATTTTAAATATAATTCTGCATTTGTCGCATCATAATAAGGTTGAACAAATAAAATTCAATCCCCAAAAACAGTGATCCTAAAATAAACCAGCCCAGGAAAGATAAATCCAGTATGAAAATATTCCATTTTTCTCCCTGGGTCATTTTACTGCTAAGTTCAATAGCTCTTTTATGTCCTATTTCAGGATTATCCGCCAGTATATAAGGCACCATCCTGTAAGCATAAAATTTAATAATTCCTGGAATTACTAATAATAGAGTCCATAAGATAAGATAAACACTTCTTAATAGCATTGTCAAAAAAACATTAAAATATTTATTTTCATTGATTGCATAAAGTAAATACGAAATTTTAGACTCACCTTCTGATAGTTTTACAAAATACTTTCTACCCCCAACTTCAAGTACATATCCAATAAATATCCTCAATAATACAATAATAAAAATTACAACTCCCACCATAAATGCTGTCTGGTAATCAAAATTAAAAATATTTCCAGCTTCAGCACCACCCGTTCCACCACTTCCAACTTCGCCATGATTATGACTTCCACCGGTAATCAAAATTATTAAACTAACAAGAAAGGCCTTCCAGTAGTTTCCTTGTAAAACCTTTTTTGCTTGTTCTTTTAAATCAGCCCTTTTCCACATTGAATTTTCACCTTCTTTTTTATTTGATAAAAATATCAATCTCAACTTTCTTATAAAATATTTTCACTCACTAATAATGACTTTCTGTTCAGGATTTGTACTAATCTTTCATCCATACATGTCCTGCTTTGGCCGGTATCGATTTGTATAAGCACTTTTTCTCCATTTACAATTCCTTCAAGAACTGGCATACCTGGATATCTCGGATTTGAGATTAATGGTACTGATAATAATCTTATCTCTTATATAAGAAAAGGCAGTACCGAGTTTCTCCTCACAGTCTGAATACCACCTTGCGGTATCAAAATAATTAATGCCGTTATAAAAAGCCTTCTGCAATAAATAAACAGCATCCTTTTTTCCAATACGCTATGCTCCTTGAGGACATGATTCAATACAAATATTACAATCAGCAGGACATACCTCATATTCTGCTATTGAATCACCTTCAAGGTTTCCAAAAAAAATAAACAATTTAATGTGTATAGTCAATAATATTTATATCTTTCCCCAGTTTTTTGACAATTGCATCTTTCATTATTTTTTCATGAGGACAGGCAAAACCAATGGGATTTCCCCTGGTTATACAGGAAGCTAAAACAATGGCATCTGCTCCTCTTTTTACCATTTCAGCAGCCCTCGTTACTGCATTTTTACCGGGACATCCCCCACAGGTATTGACACCTATCAACTCAATATCTTCTTTTACATCCTCGAAAGCAAGTTTCTTTTTTGACATTACCTTAAAACATGTTGTTCCTGGACACATATCTTCAGTTTGACTGCATCTTATTAATCCAACCTTCATTATTTTGCCTCCAATTATTTTATTTTAACTGGTTTCAAGCAGTAAATCATCAGCAATCTCTGCAATCCGATCAACATTATTTACATAAATAAAGTGAGAACCATCAAAAATTTCATATTTAGCATGTTCACCAATATGTTCAAGATGTTTATGCTGGTATTCCTGAGGCGATATTTTAAGCTGTTTATTTGGAGTTTCGTAAGTCTGCCTGGAAATAAATTTTAAATAGGGGATCGATTCAGGGAATGATAGTTTCATAGTTTGTTTTATAAATTCAGAAGAACATGCCATCTGTTCCAAAAAAGTATAATTTATTGAAAATCCTGTAAATATTATCATATCATTTATTTCCTTTTCTGTATATCCATTTGCAAGTAAATGTTTTTTATTTGTGGTTAAAGGCGCCGCAAGGGATGTTATCCCTATTGTCTGTTGAAATTTTACAACCGGGAGAATATATTTTAAAAATACTGGCATCTCCCCATAAAAAGCAGTAGATGTTCCGTCAAGAGAGATAACTGCTTCTACTTCTTCAGGATATTTTGCGGCATAATATTCACTATAAACACCTGATATTGAATGTGGCATTAAAATATATGGTGCTTTAAAACCCGCCTGTCCGAGTGCAGTTCTTATTTCTTCAACATAATTTTCACAAGTACGAGGTTTTGTAGTTTCGCTGCTAAAGCCTACACCAAAATACTCAACACAAATAACCGTATATTTCTGGCTGAGTTTACGCATGAGCGGAGAAAATTCAGCAGAAGGGAGCGAAACACCCATACCTGGAAGTAATACAATCGTATGCTCACCATTACCCATAGAATAGACATGCATTTGTCCTTTATCAACATCAACAAGCTGACCATAAGGCTTTATTTGTTCTAATTTTCCTTTAAAATATGTAGTGTGTAAAATTGCACCAATTAACATAAAAGCTGCAACCACTGCTATAATTATCCCTAATATAATTATAAATATTTTCCTCTTTCCATGTTAGGTTTGGTCTGATTAACAGGATATATTCCATCTTCATACTACTCTTCTCCAGTTATTTTACAGGCAACAACTTCATTATCAATATTTTTCGATATTATATCTGAATATAATTCTTTGTGTTTTTTCAGCCAATTATTAGCATATGGACATGTAGCGGTAGCTTTAAGACCTTTTCCACTTAAATATTCAGCAACAATCTCCATCATCTTCCCTGCTATGCCCTTTCCTCTTAAATCTGGTTTAACGTATGTATGATCAATATTTACCTCTCCGTTTTCTTTAAAAACAAAAGTGGTCTCCGCTATCAATTCATTTTTTTCATCTATGCTGTATATACGTCCATTTTCATATTTCCAATCCATATCTATCTCCTTTCTTTAGAAAAACTGTTCTTTCATATGTCCTC
>JADQBU010000187.1 GCA_016278435.1 Halanaerobiales bacterium | reverse complement strand
AGATCATTGATGAATATAAAAAAGGTGCTGGGTACTGACCTGGAGGCAGGAGTTATCAGAGAAGAATTTAACAGGATGAAAGGAACATCGATCGATTATGGTATCATGGAAAAGGCAGACAGTATCTTTGTTATCCCGGGTGAGTTCGGCTGGGATGATCTGGGAAGCTGGCCGGCCCTGGAGCGGATTAAAAAGGTTGATGATAAGGGAAATGTTATTCTGGGCAAACACTACGGTATTGATACAGAGAATACCATTATACACAGTCCGGACCGGGTGGTAACTACCATCGGGCTAAAGGATATAGTCATCGTTGATACTGAGGATGCCATCTTGATCTGTGATAAGAAAAGGGCACAGGAGGTTAAACAGATCCGGGAGATTTTACAGAAGAATGGGCTGGAAAACTTTTTATAATTATTTTCTCATTCATTGAGATTTTTTGATTCGTCTATAGCTCATTCGCAAAAATCTCAAACAATATCGAAAATAATATAAAAGATTTTAGGTTAAAGTTCCGTTCAAAGATGTTTTATCCGGTTTAACTTATCAAGTACAGGTAAATGTACTTTTGAACAAATCATTATCAAATAGCATATATTGCAGCAGAAGGAGGTCTTTTAATGTATAAATATATAGCAAAATTATTGATCAATATGCTGGCTTTGATTATTGTTGCAGCTATAATACCGGGGATAACCCTGACCGGAGTCTGGGCAGGATTCTGGGCTTCATTTATCCTAGGTTTTGTCAATATTATCATTAAACCAATAATTATCATCTTAACCCTGCCCTTTACTATCCTAACACTGGGACTGTTTCTGCTCGTTGTTAACGGGGTAATGTTGATGATTACAGCTGGCCTGGTTTCAGGATTTACTGTATCCGGTATCTTTTCAGCTGTGATTGGTGCGATTTTACTGAGTCTGGTCAGCGGTTTAATTACTGACCTGACTGATTGAGATTATATAATTGAGAATGATATAGATAAAGATTCAAGAAACTATAACTCTAACTTGCTTCCGGGTCCCGTTCAGGGGCTTTTTATTTTTTAAAGAGGAGAAGGAATACAAAATTAAGGGAGGAAAAGCAAGGAAAACTATTGAATTAATAAATAACAGGGTAAATATTCCTGGAATATATAAAAAAGGATTATTATCCAGAGTAGTTTGTGTTCCGGGAAACCGGCAAGAGCCGGAACGATAAACTGAGAGCAAGTTGTACAAACTAAATGGTAAATGAAGATATTAAAGGAGGAATGTTAGATGAGTAAGGTAGAATCTTCTCTTAAAAAGCCGGAACTGGCCAATGAGGGGAGAAAAAAGATCGACTGGGTAGCCGATAGGATGGATATTTTAAATGAGATCAAGTGGAAATATGAAGGTGAGCAGCCACTGGACGGTTCCAGTATCTCTATCTGTTTACATCTGGAAGCCAAGACGGCCTATATGGCCCAGGTGCTGGCTGATCTGGGAGCACGGGTCAGTATAACCAGCAGTAATCCCTTAAGCACCCAGGATGATGTGGCAGCTGCTCTGGCTGAATACGGGGTAGAGGTCCACAGCTGGTATGGGGCAACAGAAGAGGAGTATAATTCATTTTTAAATAAAGTTCTTGATATAAAACCACATTTACTGATCGATGATGGTGGTGATCTGGTAGACCTAATACATAATACGAGACGGGATCTGATAAAAGGTATTATAGGTGGTTCCGAAGAGACGACTACCGGTGTACAGCGTCTCAGGGCCCGGGAAGCAGAGGGTAAGCTGGAGTTCCCCATGCTGGCTGTTAATGATGCCTACTGTAAGCAGCTATTTGATAACCGTTATGGTACAGGTCAATCAGTCTGGGATGGTATTATCAGGACCACCAACCTGGTAGTTGCCGGAAAAACAGTGGTTGTAGCTGGCTACGGTTGGTGTGGAAAAGGAGTAGCAATGCGGGCTAAAGGACTGGGAGCCCGGGTTATAATCACCGAGACCGATCCCATCAGAGCCAGTGAAGCCTGGATGGACGGTTTCCGGGTGATGCCGATGCAGGAAGCGGCAGTTCAGGGGGATTTCTTTATAACAGTAACCGGCTGCCGGGATATAATCCGGGGTGAACACTTCCGGGTCATGAAAGATGGAGCGATTCTGGCCAATGCAGGTCATTTTGATGTTGAAATCAATATCCCCGAGCTCTCCGAACAATCCCTGATTGAAGAAGAGGTCAGGAAGAATATCAGGAAATATGAGATGAAAGACGGCCGCAGAATCTATCTGCTGGCTGAAGGAAGGTTAGTCAACCTGGCAGCTGGAGATGGACATCCGGTGGAGATTATGGATATGAGTTTTGGCTTACAGGTGTTGTCACTGCTCTGTCTTAAGGAAAATCCTGATCTGGAAAAAGGTGTGCACAGGGTTCCTGATGAGATAGACAGGGAGGTTGCCTACCTGAAGCTTAAGTCCCTCAATGTCAGTATAGATGAACTTACTCCAGCACAGAAGGAATATCTGACCAGCAGCTAGTTGCCTGAATTTGCCTGATAGATGGAATAATAAAGAGAAGTGAGGTCCGTGCCAGGGTTGATGGGTTAAAGTTAGGGACTCAGGTAGAACTGAAAAGTAAAATCAGGAGTTTAAATGACTATTTTTTGACGATAATTTTATATGATTAATATATAGAGACTTTGTTGAACAGGGAGTGGTGAGAATAGATGGCAAAATTACTGGAATGTATACCCAATTTCAGCGAAGGACGGGATCAGGAGAAGGCAGAAAAGATCGTTGAACCTTTCCGCCAGACCGCTGGTGTTAAATTACTCGACTATTCTACAGATAAAGATCATAACCGACTGGTTGTAACTATGCTCGGCAGCCCGGAAGGCCTGAAGGAGTCTGTTATACAGTCCATGGAGGCAGCTGTAAACTTAATTGATATGAATCAGCATCAAGGGGGACATCCCCGGATGGGAGCGGTGGATGTAATCCCCTTTACCCCGGTCCGGAACGTCAGTATGGAAGAAGCTGTCAATCTGTCCCGGGAAGTAGCTAAAAAGGTAGCGGAAACTCTGGATTTACCAATATATCTCTACGAAGAGGCAGCTACTGCACCGGAACGAAAAAATCTGGCTGACATCAGGAGAGGAGAG
>JADQBU010000005.1 GCA_016278435.1 Halanaerobiales bacterium | reverse complement strand
ATTTCTCCCTGTGTAGTACATAATGGGGAGCAGCCGTAGAACTGATAATTATGTCAACATCAGCAGCAATCTTATGAAGCCGGGAAAATTGGACCGGTGAAACCCCACGATAATAACGGGCAATATTTACCGTCTTCCCATGGGTCCGGTTGGTAGCATATATCTCTTCGACCCCTCTTTCTTCCAGCAAGTCCAGAACTATCCTGCTCATTTCACCAACACCTATTACCAGTACCTTTTTCCCGCTCAAATCAGTAAACTTCCTTCCGATCAGCTCTACAGCGACTGAGCTCAGGGAAAGTTTTTTTTCGGATAGGGCTGTTTCTGTTCTCACCTTTTTGGCAACTGTTATAGCTTCCCGGAATATTTTATTTAAGTATTTATGAATAGCATCATATTCATTTGCCTTCTTCTGGGCTTCCTTGACCTGACCCAGAATCTGCTGGTCCCCTATCACCTGTGAATCTATCCCGGCCGCTACCTCAAATAAATGATATATGGCATCGATCATTTTGTAGCCCTGACCATAATGGTCCAGATAGTCATCAGCCAGATCAAATATTTTAACCAGAAAACATTTTATCTCCGCCAGGGCTTCAGAATAACTATTTTCATAGGTAAAGTATATTTCAGTCCGGTTACAGGTTGAAAGGATTACCGCTTCCTCAAATAAAGAATGTTCTCTAAAATAAGAATAGGCTTTATCATATTCATTACTGGCAAATTTAATATCTTCCCTTACTTCTATTGGTGTGTTTTCATGAGTATAACTTATGAGACCAATCTGCATCTATTTTACACCCCATGGAATTAGATTTCAGGATTTTTACATTACTTTTACAGAACACCGTTAAGAATCAGGCGGGCAATATCTTTAGCAAAATAAGTAATTATTAAATCAGCACCCGCTCTTTTTATGGAAGTAATAACCTCGATCATTATTCTTTCTTCGTCACATAAACCAGCCCTGGCCGCATTTTTGATCATACTATACTCACCACTGACACTGTAGGCCGTAACCGGAACATTAGTGTTATCTTTAACCTGTCGGATTATATCCAGATAGGACAGAGCCGGTTTAACCATAACCATATCTGCCCCTTCTTCTATATCAAGTTTAACTTCTTTCAGGGCTTCCCGGCTATTGGCAAAATCCATCTGATAACCAGATCTATCTCCAAATCCAGGGGCTGAATGGGCAGCATCCCGAAAAGGCCCGTAAAATCCAGAAGCATATTTGGCACTATAACTCATAATAGCTTTTTCAGTAAAACCTTCTTTCTCCAGACCATTCCTGATAGCCCTGATCCGGCCGTCCATCATATCAGAAGGTGCCAGTATATCTGCACCAGCCCGGGCATGAGAAATAGCTATCCTGGTCAGTAATTCCAGAGTAGAATCATTATCAACCCGTCCTTCCTTGATCAGACCACAATGGCCGTGGTCGGTGTAAGCACAGAGACAAATATCGGTGATTATAATTATCTCTGGATGAGATGACTTAATCTCCCGGACAGCCTTCTGGACAATACCGTCTTCAGCCCAGGCCCTGCTGCCTATCTGGTCCCTGCTTTCCGGTATTCCAAAGATTAATACAGCCTTGATGCCCAGCTCAACCAGTTCTGCCAGTTCTTCCCCCACCCGGTCTACAGAATAATGATAACAACCCGGCAAGGAGGCAATCTCCTCTTTAACATTCTCCCCGGTCACCATAAAAAGCGGATAAATCAGGTCATTTATATTTAAATTAGTCTCGCTGACCAGAGACCTTATTGATTTGCTTGTACGTAAGCGCCGCGGACGGTGCAGCATGTAAAATCAATCCTTTCTTTTTAATGCTAATTCTGCCAGCATTTCATATATTCTTTCTCTTTTTTCTCTATCACTGATCTCCTCTTTGATAATCCCTCGTAATGACTCCAGTATATCCAGGGAGCCCAGTTCAATATTAATAGAATTATGAGAGCCCGGTGGATAATTCAACCCATCCCGTTTCTTATTTAAAAGTTCCCGATAGTCACTACCCGTTTCTATTGAATCATTGCTCATTTCTTTAAAATAGGAGTTTAAAATTTCCTTAACCCTTCTGGCCAGGGCGGGGCTTTTCCCCCCGGAGCTGATAGCGATCTGAAGATTCCCCCGTCCGGTAACAGCCGGAACTATAAAGTCACAGGCCTGAAGGTTATCAACTACATTTACAAGTGCTCCAGCTTCTCTTGCATCCTGTCCAATCTTCAGGTTTAGTTCCGGTTGATCCGTGGCAGCAATCACCAGAAATTTTCCCCGGCAAAACTCACTATCATATTCCGCTTTTATTATTTTTTCTGCCGGGAGTATCTGCAGTAGAGTAGGCTCAACTTCAGGGCTAACCAGTTCTATATCAGCTCCATACTTCAATAACCGCCTCACCTTTCGACAGCCTACCTCCCCACCTCCAGCTACCAGGCAGGGTCTATCTTTGATGTTCAGAAATACCGGGTAAAAAATAAGATCACCCCATTAATTCAGTTATTACCTGTTCATATACTGTCAGGGTTTCATCCAGTTCTTTCCTGCTGTGAGCCAGTGATAAGAAAGTAGATTCAAAGGGTGATGGAGCCAGATAAACACCTCGGTCCAGCATTAACTGAAAGTATTTTTTAAATACACTTCCATCCGCTTCGGCAGCATCCTGATAATTATTTACAACCTTTTCCGCAAAATACTGACTGAACATACCTGTTATTTTATTAAACTGGACAGGTAAGCCCTTATCATTACTGATCTCCTTCATCCCATTTACCAGATAATTGGTCTTTTCCCTGATCTGATCATAAGTGCCTTCTCTCTTCAGCACCTTCAGAGTAGTTATCCCGGCTGTCATAGCCAGGGGATTTCCGGAAAGGGTACCGGCCTGATAGACAGGTCCATCCGGAGCGATAAAATCCATTATCTCTTTTTTGCCTCCATAGGCTCCGACCGGAAGACCACCACCGATAATTTTACCGAGGCAGGTCAGATCGGGTTCTATATCATAAATTTCCTGAGCCCCACCATAAGCAACCCGGAAACCGGTTATTACTTCATCAAAAATAAGTAAACTTTCATATTCCCTGGTAATCTGATATAGGAAATCAAGGTATCCTGGCAGGGGTAAA
>JADQBU010000052.1 GCA_016278435.1 Halanaerobiales bacterium | reverse complement strand
CCGACCATCAATCTGGAGCTGGGCCGGATTATGCAATAGCCGTCAGGCCTGCAGATTATTGTCAGCCCTGGTCAAAAGCCAGTATTCAATACTATCAACCAGGGCCTGCCAGCTGGCCTGAATTATATTTGTAGAAACCCCGACCGTGGTCCAGGACCTTTCCTTATCAGCACTTTCAATCAGAACCCTGACCTTGGCTGCGGTTCCGTCATTTCCACCCAGGACACGAACCTTGTAGTCAATCAATTTGGCTTCATTTATTTCCGGATAGAAATTAATTAAAGCCTTCCTGAAGCCGTTATCAAGAGCATTAACCGGCCCATCACCCGCGGCGGCAATGTGTACCTGTTCTCCCCTGACGGTAAGTTTTACCACTGCCTCTGAATCAGTTTCCTCACCAAAATTGTGGCTGATGGTTTTGAAATCTTCTACCTGAAACAATGGTTGATAATCTTCATGTTCCCGGTAAACCAACAGCATCAGGGAAGCCTCAGCTCCTTCAAACTGATAGCCTTTGTGCTCCAGAATCTTGATCTTGTTGATCAGATAATTCATTCTCTCCCGGTTGAAATTAGAGATATCAAACCCGAGTTCCTCTAATTTATACCTCAGATTACTCTTTCCGGCCAGTTCGGAAACCAGCACTCTTCTTTTATTACCTACTTTTTCTGGATTGATATGCTCATAGGTCATGGGGTTTTTCTGAATAGCGCTGACATGGATCCCACCTTTATGGGTAAAAGCACTCTTGCCCACATAGGGCATTTCATTTTTAGGAATCATATTGGCTACTTCCATGACAAAAAAGTATAACGATTTCAATTTTTTAAGCTGTTTAGCACTTATAATATCTACACCATACTTCAACTTCAGTGCCGGAATAATGCTGCAGAGATTAGCATTTCCACAGCGTTCACCCAGACCACCGATAGTACCCTGAATCTGAACTGCACCCATTTCATAAGCTGCCAGGGAGTTGGCTACTGCCGTTCCGCTGTCATTATGGGCGTGGATTCCCAGCGGTAAAGAAGTGTTTTCCTTTACTTCCTGCATAATTTTCGTTACCTGAGAAGGCAGCAGACCGCCGTTTGTATCACAGAGGACCAGGTTATCGGCTCCAGCTTCCTCGGCCGTCTTCAGGGTCTGAAGGGCATACCCTGGGTTATTCTGGAAACCATTGAAAAAATGCTCAGCATCAAAGAAAACCTGTAAACCATTATCCTTTAAATACTCAACAGTATCCCGGATCATAGCCAGATTTTCCTCCAGAGAAACCTCCAGGGCCTGGATTACATGCAGATCCCAGCTTTTGGCGAAGATGGTAACAGTATCAACTCCGGCTTCTACCAGTTTTTTTATGTTTGAATCTTCTGTCACCTTAACATGGGGCCTCCTGGTAGAACTGAAGGCAACTATCCGGGCATTTTTCAGATCCAGTTCTCCCACCCCGGCAAAAAACTCCTCATCCTTGGGATTGGAGCCGGGCCACCCACCTTCAATATACTTTATCCCCAGTTCATCCAGTTTTCTGGTTATTTTAATTTTATCACCCAGGGAAAAAGAAACTCCCTCTCCCTGGGATCCATCTCTTAAAGTTGAATCATAGATTTCTATTAATCCCACTACACATCATCCTCATTTTATTTCTGAATCCAGGTCATCATATCCCGTAATTTTGAACCAACTTTCTCCAGAACAGATTCTTCGTCTTTCCTGGTCAGGGTATTAAATACCGGACGGTTTGCCTTATTTTCCAGTATCCACTGGCGAGCAAATTCACCTGATTGAACATCTTTAAGTACTTTCTGCATATTCTCACGAACATGGTCATCAATTATTTTAGGTCCAATAGCTATATCACCATACTGGGCGGTATCACTGATTGAATCCCGCATTTTGGTTAGACCGCCTTCATAGATTAAGTCAACAATCAATTTAAGCTCATTTAAACATTCAAAATAAGCTATTTCAGGTTGATAGCCAGCCTCAACAAGGGTCTCAAATCCGGCCTTGATCAGGGCGGTAGTTCCCCCACATAATACAGCCTGTTCTCCGAAGAGGTCAGTTTCTGTTTCTTCCTCAAATGTAGTTTCAATGACTCCAGCTCTTGTACAGCCGATCCCCTTGGCATAAGCCAGACCCAGTCTGGTAGCATCACCAGTATAGTCATGTTCTACTGCCAGAAGACCGGGAACTCCCCTTCCGTCCTCATAAAGTCTTCTAACAAGGTGACCCGGGCTCTTGGGAGCTACCATCAAGAGATCCACATTCTCGGGTGGTACAATCTGGTCATAGTGAATGTTAAAACCATGAGCAAATAAAAGAGCATCTCCCTCTTCCAGGTTATCTTTAATATCATTAGTATAGACTGCTCTCTGAACATAATCAGGAACCAGGACCATTATAATTTCAGCCCTTTTACAGGCTTCCGCGGGTGTATAAACCTCCAGACCATCCTCTTCTGCAACCTTCCAGCTCTTGCTGTCTTCCCTGAGTCCTACGATAGAATGTAAGCCACTGTCTTTTAAGTTCTGAGCATGAGCGTGTCCCTGACTGCCATAACCCAGAATTGCGATCGTTTTACCTTCCAGAAAACTCAAATCAGCATCCTTGTCATAATAAATATTCATTGAAAACCTCCTCAGATAATAATTTTAACTAAATCCTTACTAAAGGCATCTATCCCCTGTTCATAGCAACTATTCCTGTTCTTACAAGGTCCAGAATACCGAAATCCCTTAAAAGTTCAATCAGAGCTTCAATCTTATCTTCAGCCCCGGTTGCCTCCACCATCAGACTATCACTGGCTACATCCACAATCTTGGCCCGGAATGTATTGGCAATTTGAATAATTTCCGTCCTCTGTTTCCTGGTACAGCTTACTTTGATTAATATCAGATCCCGGCTGACGATAGTATCTTTATTCAACTCGGTTATCTTGATAACATCGATTAATTTATGGAGCTGTTTTGTGACCTGTTCCAGGGTATTATTATCCCCATTAACAACAATTGTCATCCTGGAAACAGCTGGATCCTCAGTCTGGCCGACATTTAAACTTTCAATGTTAAAATTCCTGCGGCTAAATAACCCTGCTATCCTGGTCAAAACTCCCGGTTTATTTAATACAGATACGGCTAGTATAT
>JADQBU010000354.1 GCA_016278435.1 Halanaerobiales bacterium | reverse complement strand
GATCCCATTTACTGTAAGCCAGTAGAACATCTAAAGGGGCGATTTTTTCAATTTCGTTTACCAGAAAATCCTCTGCCCCCTGGATAATAAAAATAATAATGATGACAGCAGCAATACCTATTATAATACCGATCAGTGTCAGCAGGGTACGGACCTTATTCTGCCAGATCTCTGACAGGGCCAGATTTATGTACTCCAGCCACCTCACAATACATGCACTTCCAGGTTTTCAGGAGTTTCTTCCCCAACCAGCATCCCGTCCCTGAAATGGATTATCCTATCGGCATGATTGGCTACAACCCGCTCATGAGTTACAAGAATAATTGTAATCCCCTTATTATTCAGATTAAGCAATATTTTCATAATTTCTTTTTCAGATTTACTATCAAGATTACCTGTTGGCTCATCAGCAAAAATTATCTGTGGTTCATTAACCAGAGCCCGGGCTATAGCAACCCGCTGCCTCTGACCCCCTGATAATTCATTCGGTTTATGAGTAAGCCGGTCACCCAGACCTACTGAGACAAGTACTGATTCAGCCCTTTCATATCTTTCCCGGCGGCCTATTCCCCTGTAAATCATGGGCTGTTCAACATTTTTCAGAGCAGTAAATCCAGTTAGTAAATTAAATGTCTGAAATATAAAGCCTATTTTACGGTTTCTGATCCGGGCCAGTCTGGTCTCTGACAGCTTACTTACCTCATCCCCACCTAGAAAATACTTACCGGCAGTTGGTTTATCGAGACAGCCGAGTATATTCATCAAAGTAGATTTTCCGGAACCTGATGGCCCCATAATTGCAACAAATTCACCCTTTTCTACATTGAGACTGACTGATTTTAAGGCCTCAACAGTTGCTTCACCTTTACCATAAATTCGGGAGAGATTGTCAACTCTGATCACCACTATCCACCTCCACAACAGATTCACCGGGTTTAAGTTCCTGCAGAGTTGTAAAGGGACCAATAATTATCTTTTCTCCATTTTCGACTCCAACTACCTCTACTTCAGTTAGATTCTCAAGTCCGGTTTCTACCTTCCTTTTCTCTGCCAGGCCTTCATTCATGATGTATACATATTTTTCATTCTCTCCCTGAATTGCCAGGGGAGGTAATGTGAATATATCTTCCCGGTGATTAGTAGTTATTTCTGTATTGACAAACATACCTGGTTTTAAAATGTTTTGCAGATCCTTTACAAAGATTTCAGTTTTAAATTTATTAATATTACCCTCTTTGACTGCAGTGGGAGCAATGAAGTTGACTCTTCCTTCCAGGATTCCCCTGAAAGAATCACTGGATACATTGACCTTCTGTCCGGTACTCACTTCATTTATATCTATTTCATCAACCATAGCCTCAATGATAAGATTACTGATATCTGCTATAGTGCACAGCGTCTGGCCGGTAGTCAATTTTTCTCCTGCTTTTATCGGCAGATTAATTATTGTACCTGTTCTGGTAGAATAAACGGTTAATTTTTCCAACTCTTTTTTAATGTCCCTTACTTTGTTTTCAGTTTTTTTAACTTTAATTCTGGCCAGTTCAAGGTTGTTTTCAGTAATCCTCTCTTTTTTTATAGTTGCCTTGAGAACCTCAAGCTGGTTCCGGGCATTTTCAACCTTTACTTCAGCCAACTGCAGAGAGTTAGGAACTGTTACCTCTTCAAATCTTTTAAGGCTCTGATTCAAATTTTCATATTGGGACTTTTTTGCCTGGTAATAATCTTCAGCCGTTTCCAACTCTACCTCTGGAATTACCTCGCGTTCATATAGATATCTCTTTTTTTCCAGTTCCTGCAGGGCTTTATCCAGTTCGCGTTCCAGTGAGTCAATCTGGTTAACCAGATCAGTTCTGGTATTGGCTAGCTCAATCTCTTCTTTTTTCAGTGACAGATTGACCAGTTCCAGATTCTGCTCAGCATCTTTAATCTGCAGTTGATACAACTCATCCTGATTATTATATGTATTTAATAATTCCTGATAATTCTTTTCTGCCTCTTCCTGTTCCAGGCGGGCATCTCCCAGATCGTTTACTAGAGCCTCATCATCAAATTTTAATATCCGGTCCTTACTTTTAAGATAACTTCCTGTCTCAATATAAAGATCTTCTATAATCCCATCAACCGGGGCTTTTATTTCCACTTCCTCTGCCACCACAACCCTACCATCTGCCATAACCGTTGTTGTGATACTATCAGGCACTACCACTTTAGTTTTAACGGACCGGGCTTCTGTATTGACAGCCCGGGTTCCCAGTTTATTGTTATAGAAGGAATATCCTCCTATCAAAACAGCTATTATCACCAGAGTTATAACCAACTTCTTGAGCATAATAAACTTCCTTTCTTATTTATTAATCACAACATTACCGTAGGAGGCATCAATGTTAATTTCTATATCTCCATTTCCCAGCCCTCCCGACAGTGTCCTTTCCTGTCCTTCTTTTTTGATCTCCAGAGGTAAATTTGTATTAATATCAGCATATTCTGTACGGCATTCAAGCTGATAATCCTCTAACCCGGGAGCCAAATTAAGTGAGACATCTGTATAGCGGGATTTAATATCAACATTGTTTTTTACCGGATCCAGATCAAAATCTCCGTATTCAAGATCTGCCTCTAATTCATCCTCAGGTAATGACACTGTTACATCTGTATATGCAGAATCAATTGTTAATTTTCCGGCCATATTTCTTAAATCAACTCTACCATAACGGGCATCTATTTCTGAGCTGCCGGAAACATTTTCAACCTGAACTTCACAGAAATCTGCCTCCAACACCAGGTCGCTTTCCAGCTTTTTAAGGGATGTTTTATTATAACTGCAATCAACAGTGGTCTTCCCCTTTATACTGTTCACATAAAGATTACCATAACTTGCATTTATATCAGCATTACCATCAATGTAGTTAACCAGTGTTGAATCATAAGCATTAACTAATTTAATATCTTTAGCAAAATTCTCTACTTTTAATTTACCAAATTTATTTCTGAGATTAAGCTCAAGTTCAGCAGGAGCTTTAATAATATAGTCGGCTTTAATACCACGTATATAACTGGGAATATCATCATGTTTAACATACAGGTTCAATAGACCATTTTCAGAGCTGTGTTTAAGTTCAATGGTTTTGAGATAATCTCCAGCCTGCA
>JADQBU010000007.1 GCA_016278435.1 Halanaerobiales bacterium | reverse complement strand
ATACTTTAAACAGACTTGAGTTAAATGTTGTATATATTCAGGTGATAATTTTAACGAGTAATCCTCTTGCATAATTTCTATTAACACATCTATCTGAGATGGATATGTATCAAATAAAGAACCATCAAAATCCCAGATAATATATTTTATGATTATAAACACTCCTTTCGACGAACTGGCAAAAGTCCAGTACGTCATTGCTTTAACTTCTAACAACAATCACCGCTATCAGTGCAACAACTTTCCTGTTCATTCCCAAAAAGTTTACCAATAATTATTGCATAAGCACAACCAACACCTGATTCAACATTTAAAGCAGAAACCGGACAGTTTTTAGCACATGCACCACACTCCATACATCTATTTCTATCTATTATCTGTACCTTTTTATCATTCATTACAAAAACCTCATGAGGACAAACATTTACACACATACCACAACCAGTGCACTTTTCTTCACTTAACTTCAATGTAACAACATCAGTTAAATATTTTTATTCCATCAATACCACCCTCCATGTTTCTATTTAAAATTTCACAATTAAAAGTAGTATTATACCAGCTGCTATACTTATTACAATTAACGGTACAGCTATTTTCATTTCTTTCTTAACACCCGATAAAGATGTATAAGTGGACGCCCCAGTGAAATTCAACGCATAAAACGCGGATATAGCTGGTAGAATCAACAGATATGATATAGCCAAAACCGGGCTATAACCTGTATATCCAGGCCATCCATTTAAAACATTGACACCAACTGCCCAGAAAAAACCCAGCAACCATCCTTTCCAGGCAAATGCTTTTCCAGGTATCCATGGTAAAAATAGAGGCACCAGTATAGTTCCTACCACCAAGGCACCTACATAGCCATAAAAGTCAATTATCCCGAAGGAACTACCGGTTAAGTTCATGATAAAAAGAACTCCAAAGATCATCAATGATAATTTGGTTGTTCCGACAAATTCAATTGGAGTTAAAACAATTCTATCAAGGAAAGAGAATCTGACTTTCCTCATTCCTTGAGTTGCATTCATATTATTATCAATAAACTCCTTAATATCCTCTGCCCGTACCGGCCCAAAAATAACCTTAAACCCGGACCTGTTTTGTACTTCCCGTACAACAATCCCCGATGCACCCAGTTGAGGTAAGACCAGAGTACGATGAGAGACAATATGTGTCAAGTCAACCTGTGAAATCATTCTAACCAGTTCATCTGTACCAAAAGTCCCTTTTCCAGCTGCACACCAGACGTTAATTCCCTCAGTATCGAGCACCAATATCCATAAATTTCTACCTGACAATTCCTTCCTCAACCTGTCAAAACTCATTTTGTAATTTGCTGTTACCAGCACAGGGGACGATTTATCCGGTTCTCCAACACAATAAAGACCGGGATTGACTTTATAATTCATCCTGTTAATTCCCCATCTGGCTTTCCAGGAACCTATTATATCTGATTTGTTTAACCTGGTTTTGATTCTGGGGATATTCCCTGCTGGTGTATTGACTACACCCTTTATCCAGTAATTATCCTGGCCATCTATTTCTTCTTGTTTTGAGTAACAAGGAGTTATTTCATCTTCACTTTGACAGCATAGTTGCTGATTATCTTCATTTTCAGTTCGAACCATATTAACACTTCCTTTTCAGAATACTACTTACTAATTGTCCTTAAAATGTTTGAAATATCTAATTGTTTCCTCTAAATCTTCTTCATCTTCATAGATGTTAATTGTTCATTTCTTCCGATAATAATAACAAATTCCATTCATATATTTTACAGGTGAATAAACCCCTGTTAATGATAGGATCATTCTCTGCTATTTCTTTTGCTTCATCCATATCTTTAGCTTCAAATATTATCATTCCACCCTTTTCATGCTCAAATCCCCCACCAATAAAATATCTCTCAGAGGCAACCCCCCGCAGGTAATCCAGATGTTTCTTGAAATCTTCATCTTCAAAATTCTTATCATTATTCCTGTAATCTATTCTTACAAATAATTTGTCTCCTTTATCCATTTTCACTAGACATCCTCTCCTGTTATCTCCATCATCCAGGCCATATTTTTAGCAAATCTTTTTATATATGACATTCTCTTTTTATCATTTAATATATCACCTTTATTAAAACCAGTACTTATATTCCAGTAGTTTGAACCCGGTATAATCATCTCATTGACTAAATAAAAAAAAGCTATAATATAAGCTCAAAACGCTGTTCTGTAACAGTTATTCCCCAACTATTTCCCGGATTTTCTTCAGTTAATTGAAATCCATACTTCTCATAAATATGATGAGCTGATATAAGTCCCTGAAAGGTCCATAAGTAAATTCTTTCAAATTCGACTTCCCTGCAAAAAGAAAGGGCCTGCTTCATCAGAAAGTTTCCAGCACCTTTTCCGCGTAATTTTTCCGAAATAATAAACCAGCGCAAGTGAGCGACTTTACCTTCAGTAGAAGAACCAATAATAGTAATAGAACCTTCAATTTCATCATTCAGTATTAAAGACCAGATACGGTCACAGGAATCATCATAATTTTTTATAAAACTGGAAAGCTCAGTCGCAACTTTAGCTTCAAAGACATGTCCAAAATTCCAGTTTTCAGAATAATATCTGGCATGCAACTCAGCGACTCTACCAATTATACCTGGTATATACCCGGTCTTGGTATTTAATCTTATCAACTCTCAAACCTCCCTCCGATATATAGTAAATACCTTGTTCAAATGTTAGTCAGAGGAAATATAAAGGATTTATCTGATTTTATTTCACATCCCACGATATATCAAAATTCCCTCTGGTTTTTTCTCCCTGAATAATGACTTTAAATCTTCCGGTTTTATTAATTTCTATTTCTTTATTGCCTGGATTTTCAGATAAGATTAGTTCTCTAACATCAGGAGTTAAACATTTTATTTTTAGATTCCCTCTTTTAACTTTATAATTATATTTTATATTTACTTTATCTCCCACAGAAACCTTAAAAGAACGCGTAACCTCTCCTGAAAAATAAAAATATTTAGCCTTGCTATGACCTGGTAAATTTGTGGTAACCCAACCTATTCTTATATTACATCCGACCAGGATTAAAACAACTCCCAGTAACAAACCTACTAA
>JADQBU010000246.1 GCA_016278435.1 Halanaerobiales bacterium | reverse complement strand
CGATCTTTTCCGTAGAAGAGCCCATAGCAAATTCATCCATATTGGTCTTGCCCAGAATAAGACTGCCGCTTTCTTTCAATTTAGTGACAACAGTCGCATCATAAGGCGGCATGTAATCCTCCAGCATCCGGGAAGAACAGGTTGTCCTGATCCCGGCGGTAGAAATATTATCTTTAATAGCCAGTGGAATACCGGCCAGGTTCCCTGTAAGCTCTTCTCTGGCCAGTGTTTCTCTTGCCTTTTCTTCATTAACACTTACATAGGCCCTGACATCTTTATCCCTGGTTTCAATTCTTTTATATAATGAATCGAGTATATCAGCAGGAGATATTTCTCGCCCGGCCAATATATCTTTTAATTCCTTAATTGACAGTTCATATAATTCCATAATTTCCTGATAGAAGACTTAAGCCTTCTATCAGGGTACACCTCCTTTAATTAATCTACTCACCAATAATCGGGGGTACTCTAAACTGACCATCCTTCTTATCCGGGGCATTGGCCAGTACCTGATCCCGGTCATAGGACGGCTCAACTTCATCTTCCCGTAGTACATTGCGCATTGGTATTGTATAGGCAGTCGGTATTATATCTCCGGTATCCATTTCCTGCAGTTTATCGAAATAATCCACAATATCACCCAGCTGCTTTGTAAATAATTCGATCTCATCATCTGTAAGTTTCAGATGAGCTAATACAGCAATATGTTCAATTTCCCCTCTACTGATCATTAATTTCAACCCTCCTTGCCCAGGATGTTATATAAATTTATTATGAACCAGATTTACTGTTCGGTTCACTTATCCTCACTATTTATTTCCTACTAATTCCTTGAATTTAGCTTCAGACAGGGTCTTAACCCCCAGTTTATTGGCCTTATCCAACTTGGATCCAGGTTTTTCTCCTACAACTACATAGTCTGTATTATTACTGACCGAGGAAGTAACCTCACCGCCCATTTCTAAAACAATTTCTTTAGCCTGATTACGGGTATATCCATCCAGGCTACCCGTAAAGACAAATACTTTCCCAGCCAGTTTCTTTTCAGTCTGTTCTTGCCCATCTTCCTCCATCTTAACTCCCGCTTCCTTTAACTTATCGATTACCTGCTGATTATGTGGTTCATTAAAAAAATTTCTGATACTTTCCGCAATTGTTGGTCCGATCTCTTCCAGCTCCATTAGCTCTTCCTCTGAAGCAGACCTCAGCTCATCCAGACTGTAATACTTCTCTGTAAGGACCCGGGCCGCACCTTCACCCACATGTCTGATGCCGAGAGCAAAGACAAGCCTGAAAAGGGGTCTTTCTTTACTGTCCTCGATAGCCTCCAGAACATTACTGGCTGATTTTTCAGCCATCCTCTCCAGGGAAACCAGATCATCTTTCTGTAGATAGTAAAGGTCAGCGTAATCAAAGATCAAATCATTCTCCAGCAGCTGGTCGATCAAAGCCGGACCTACACCTTCTATATTCATGGCATTCCGGGAAACAAAGTGTAAAATACCTTCCCGGATCTGGGCAGGACAGCCCGTAACATTTGTACACCTGCTGACAGCCTCTCCGTCTTCCCGGGCAACCTCCCCGCCGCATTCCGGGCAGACATGGGGCATGACAAATTCCTGTTCTTCACCGGTTCTTTTATCTTTGATAACCTTGACAACTTCAGGGATAACATCTCCGGCTTTCTGCACCAGTACATGGTCCCCGATCCTGACATCTTTTTTCCTGATTTCATCTTCATTATGTAATGTTGCCCGGCTGACGGTTGAACCATCAATTTCCACCGGTTCCAGGACAGCTGTAGGGGTCAGGGCCCCTGTTCTCCCCACCGAAACCACAATATATTTGACAACTGTAGTTTTCTGCTTGGCCGGGAATTTATAGGCCAGTGCCCAGCGCGGGCTTTTGGCTGTTGCACCGAGTTCTTCCCGCTGGGATAGATTATTGATCTTGATCACCATTCCATCTATTTCATAAGGAAGTTCATCCCTTTTTTCTGTCCATTCCTGACAGAGAACAGCCGCTTCCTCTATATCCCGGCATTTCTGATGCCAGTTAACCTTAAATCCTAAATCCTGGAGGAGCTGTAAAGCCTCAAAATGGGTTTCTACTGTTTGCCCGGTAACATTAACAAGACTGTATGTAAGCAAGGAAAGAGGCCTGGCTGCTGCAATGGCCGGGTCCAGCTGCCTGACTGAACCTGCTGCTGCATTGCGGGGATTGGCAAATGTTGATTCACCATTCTCCAGTCTTCTTGCATTTAGACGGGAAAAATCCTCTTTTCCTATATATATCTCACCCCTGACCTCCAGATCTACCTCTTCTGATAATTTCAGGGGAACAGTTTTGATCGTCTTAATATTGGCGGTAATATCCTCACCGATAATCCCGTTGCCCCGGGTTGCCCCCTGGACAAATAAACCGTTTTCATATTTTAGAATTGCTGAAAGTCCATCAATCTTATGCTCAACAATGAATACCACCTCTGATTCATCCAGTTGACGGTAGATACGACGGGAAAAGTCAATTAACTCTTCACGTGAAAACGCATTGGCCAGGCTCAACATCTGTTCACTATGTCTTACTTTTTTAAATGAATCAAGGGGCTTTCCTCCCACGCGTTGAGTAGGCGAATCAGGGGTAATTAAATCCGGATGATGTTCTTCAAGTTCAGTCAACTCCTGTATCAGACTGTCAAACTCCTGATCAGAAATAACCGGATCATCAAGAACATAGTACCTGTTTTCATGGTATCTAATTTTCTCTCGTAAATCTTTTATTTTACTGGCAACATCTGCTTCCATGGAAGTTCACCACCTTTACTAAACCTTCTGAATGGGAGCATATTCGGCCAGAAAAGTACGGACCTTGTCTCCCACAAAATCAACGGTTATTTCCAGGCCGTGATTTTCACGAACCCTGGTTATTTCACCCCGGCCCCATTTAGGGTGGACAACCTGCTGCCCTACCCTGTACTTCTGACCTGTACTGTTAGAAGTAGTTACCGGGTTCTTGAAATCTCCTTCTCCAATACTGGATTTTTTCTCTTCCTCAGCAGCAAATAGTTCTTCCGGTATCTCCTCAATAAACTGTGATGCTGGATTGGAATCGGTCTTTCCAAACCTCATTCTTCTCCGGGCTCTGGTCAAATAAA
>JADQBU010000440.1 GCA_016278435.1 Halanaerobiales bacterium | reverse complement strand
AGTGAAGATATCAGGATTATCCGCAGGGTAGATAAAATTACAGATGGGATCAGAAAACTGGCTGATTCCCATGGTAGTGAACTGGGAACCGGGGGGATGTTTACTAAAATCCGGGCTGCTGAAATAGCCACCGAGTCAGGTATTATCATGGTTATCGGGCCGGGTTATCAAAAGAATGTAGTACTGGATATTGTTAAGATGCTCGAGAAAGATAAGGACTATTATCTGGGAACTACCTTTCTGCCGGAAGAAAATTGTTTATCCAAGAGGAAGCACTGGCTCCGCTTTAATCTCAGCCCTCTGGGATTGATCAAAGTTGACAGAGGCGCCGAAGATGCATTATTATATAGAAAAAAGAGCCTTTTGCCGGGAGGGGTAACAGGAATTGAAGGTAGTTTTGCTTCTGGGGATCTGGTGCAGATAGTCAATATAGACCAGCACGAAATAGGACGGGGGATTGTCAATTATTCTGCACAGGAAGTGGAGAAGATAAAAGGCTGCCACTCTGATGAAATATTCTTTAGACTGGGTTATATAAACCAGGCTGAGATTATTCATAGAGATAATATGGTCATAAAAGGAGGAGAATAATGAGTATAAAAGATGAAGTAATTGAACAGGCCAGAAAGGCAAAAGAAGCTGCAAGAGTGCTGGCAAATACCCCGACAGACAAGAAGGATAATGTGCTGTTAAGACTGGCTGATAAGCTGGAAGAGTCAGTTGAAAAAATACTTGCTGCCAATAAAAAGGATATGGAAGCAGGTGAAAAATCAGGATTAACAAGGGCACTGCTGGACCGTCTGGAACTATCAGAAGAACGGATCGCAGGTATGGCCAGTGGACTGCGGGAAATTGTTCAGCTTGAAGATCCTGTAGGGGAAGCAGTTAAAATGTGGAGAAGGCCCAATGGACTGGAAATAGGGCAGGTCAGAGTTCCTCTGGGGGTAATCGGGATAATTTATGAAGCCCGCCCCAATGTAACAATTGATGTTGCCGGTTTATGCTTAAAGGCCGGTAATGCAGTAATTCTAAGAGGTGGTTCCAATGCCTTTAATTCCAACAGGATTCTTGCAGAAATAATTACTGAGGCCCTGGTTGCAGAAGGTCTACCTGGTGAGGCTGTACAGTTAATTCAGACTACAGACCGGGAGGCTGTTGAGGTCTTGTTTAAATTAAATAAATATCTTGATGTTTTGATACCCAGAGGGGGAGCTGGATTGATCAACAAGGTGGTCTCTGAGTCCAGAGTGCCTGTAATAGAAACAGGTGTTGGCAACTGCCATGTTTATGTTGATGCAGCTGCTGATCTGGATATGGCTTTGAATATTGTCTTTAACGCTAAAACAAGTAGACCTTCTGTCTGTAATGCAGCCGAGAGTCTGCTTATTCACAGGTCGGTTGCCGGTGAATTTTTACCCCGTCTTTATAAATTATTTGAGGAAAATAATGTGGAACTACGGGGTTGTTCAGATTCAAGGACTATAGAACCCGGGATTAATCCTGCTTCTGAAGAAGACTGGGGAACAGAATATCTTGACTATATTATGTCTGTAAAACTTGTAGATGATCTGGAAGAGGCAGTTAATCATATCTTTAAATATGGCACAGGACATTCTGAAGCAATTGTTACCAATGATTATACCAGGGCAAACTACTTTTTAAGAAATATAGATGCAGCTGCTGTTTATGTTAATGCCTCTACCCGTTTTACTGATGGTGGCCAGTTTGGCCTGGGTGCTGAAACAGGAATCAGTACTCAGAAGCTTCATGCCCGGGGTCCAATGGGGCTTAAAGAGTTGACGACCACCAAATATATTATCAGAGGTAATGGGCAGATTCGAAATTAGATTCGAGGAGGCGTATCGATGAAATTAGCAGTAATAGGTCTGGGAAAAATGGGGACAACTCTGATTAAGGGTATACTTTATAACGGAATTCTTAACAGTGAGCAGATAATTGGCTGTAGTATAGATGTTGAAGAAAAAGAAAGCAATCCTGCTTATGAGGGAATAAAGACTATTCCTGATAACCGAAAAGGCGCCGAAGAAGCAGATATTATATTACTGGCTGTTAAACCACAGGTCATGGATATAGTTTTAAATGAAATAAAGGTTGTAGTACCAAAGAAACTGGTTATATCCATTGCAGCAGGGGTTTCACTAACTCATCTGGACAGGATTTTACCTTCTTCCTGCCGGATTGTCCGGGTAATGCCCAATATGCCGGCTATGGTCAGAGAAGGGATTTCTGCTGTTACCCTGGGGGAAGGAACCACTGAAGAAGATAAGGAAATAGTCTTTAGATTATTAAATGGTGTGGGAGAAGTTATTGAAGTTGAAGAAGAGTTAATGAATGCCATTACCGGGCTCAGTGGGAGTGGCCCGGCTTATGCCTACATAATGATCGAAGCCCTGGCTGATGGTGGGGTTCTAACCGGTTTATCCCGGGAACAATCGTTAAGGCTGGCAGCCAGAACTATGCTGGGAGCGGCCAAAATGGTACTGGAGACGGGAAAACATCCCGGGGAATTAAAGGATATGGTAACCTCCCCCGGAGGAACGGCTATCAGAGGTATAGAGGTACTGGAAAACCACGGAGTGAGAGGTATCCTGATCGATGCAGTTAAGAAGGCCACAGAACGTTCCCGGGAATTAGATTAAAAATTAAGGGAATAATGGTAAATAAGGTGAATTGAGATGGTAAATGAATGTATTACGTTTAAAAGTACGGGAGCAGAAGAAACCAGACAGCTGGGCAGAGAACTGGGAAGACTGGTTCAGGCCGGTCAGATCATTTTGCTTAAAGGTAACCTCGGTGCCGGGAAAACAGCAATGGTTCAGGGTATAGCCGGGGGACTGGGTCTGGATGAGAATATTACCAGTCCAACTTTCAGTTTGATCAATGAATACCAGGGGAAGATACCCCTTTATCATATGGATTTATACCGGCTTGACAGTGAATCAGATTTAATTGATATTGGTTTTGAAGAATATCTAGACCGTGAGGGAGTAGTCGTTATAGAATGGCCGGAGCTGGCACTGCCTTTTCTGGAACCGGATTTTTTGCTGGTCAAAATTTTAGTAAAAGAACAGCAGGAAAGAGATATTACCCTGGAGGCTCAGGGGGAGAGTTCACTTAAGCTATTGAGGAGGCT
>JADQBU010000289.1 GCA_016278435.1 Halanaerobiales bacterium | reverse complement strand
GTTATAATCTTTGCTAAAAAATATTGACTATGAGCCATTGATTGAGTTTACACAGAAATTAATAAAAACACCGAGTTTCAGTGGTGAGGAAAGAAAGATTGCTGAAATAATAATGGAGAAAATGAAGGAACTGGGTTATGATGAGGTCTGGATGGATAATAAATTAAATGTTATAGGAAAAATAAAAGGTAGTGGTGGTGGCCCGACACTGCTTTTTAATGGACATACAGATCATGCGAAAATAGGTGAAATGGAGAATCCTTTTTCTGGTGAAATTATTAATGGCAAAAAATTTGATTATGATGGAGATGTAATATATGGACGGGGAGCAAGTGATATGAAAGCTGGTATAGCTGCCATGATTTATGCTGTGGGGGCAGCAAAAGAGAAGCTTTCACTGAAAGGTGATGTCATTATGACAGCCACTTCTCTGGAAGAGCTTGCTTATGGAGAAGGTATTGAATTTTTACTGAAAGAAGATAATATTACTGCTGATTTTGCGGTAAGTGGTGAAGCTACTAATTTAAATGTCTATGTTGGCCACAGGGGTCATGTCGACTGGAGAATTACTACCAGGGGTAAGACCTCCCATGCAGGTAATCCCGGTGGAGGTACCAATGCCCTCTATCTTATGAATCAGTTTATAAATGCAGTGCATGAACAATATCCAATACGGCAACATGAATTCCTGGGAGATGTAACCTTCACTTATACAGATATTTCTGTAAGCCCAGGCTTGAATTCAGTAATACCGGATAGATGTGAATTACTATTTGACAACCGTTTTTATCCCGGTGATACCAGAGAACAGTTAGAAACTTATATTCTGGAGATTTTTGAGAGACTTGAAAAAGAAATTCCAGACTTTAAGGCTGAAGTCGAACTGGATAAATGGTTTCCCGCCATGTTTACTGAGCCCGGGGAAGAGGTAGTTCAGGCTATGCTGGAAGCCCGCAGGAAAGTATTAAATTTTGATAATGGAGTTGGCTCCTGGTATTTTGGAAGTGAAGCTACTTATCTCAATCAAGCGGGTATTCCTACAGTTGGCTTTGGTCCAGCTAATGAATATGTTGCCCATACACCGGAAGACCATGTGCCTGTAAACCATATAACAAAAGCAGCAGAAGTCTATTTTCAATTTATTAAAGAATTAGTCTGTTAGGTAGTGATATAAATGTTTGATGTAAAAATCTGTAATGGTTTGATTATCGATGGCAGCGGGAATAAGAGATATAAAGCAGATATCGGTATTATTAAAGACCGAATAGTTAAAATCGGTGATCTTTCAGATGCGAAAGCCGGGGAAGTTATTGAGGCTGAAGGTCATATTATTTGCCCTGGATTTATCGATATACATTCACATTCAGACTTGATGCTAATCATAAACCCGCTGGCAGAAGAAAAGATAAGGCAGGGAGTAACTACTGAAATAGTCGGTAATTGCGGGTTGAGTCTGGTTCCAGGGGTAGATAGATATAAAGATGAACTGGAAGGCTATATCGGTCCCCTATTAAATACAAAAATTGTTGAAGAAGATATTTATAATAGTTTACATTCAGTCAGTGATTATCTTGGTTTACTGGAAAAAAAGGGAGCAAATGTTAATGTGGGAGCCCTGGTAGGTCACGGTAATCTTAGAATTGCTGTTGCAGGATTTAACAACATTGAATTGAACAATATCAGAACAGAACAGATAAAAGAGAGGTTAAGTCAGTGTATGGATGAGGGAGCCCTGGGTCTATCTTCAGGACTTGCCTATATTCCCGGTAGTTATGCCTCGCGGGATGAGTTAGTTGAACTATGTAAAATAGTAAGTAATTATAACGGAATTTACACAAGTCATCTGCGGAATGAATCAAATGAACTAATTAAATCTTACCGGGAAGCGATAAAAATCGCTGAACTCAGTGGTGCTCATGTGCAAATTTCACATCACAAAGTAATGGGACCGGAGAATTATGGGAAAACCATTGAAACTATTTTTCTGATAACAGAGGCCAGAGCCCGGGGACTTAAGGTAACCTGTGATCAGTACCCATATGATGCTGGAAGTACTATAGCTATGTCTCTCCTGCCTCCCTGGGTGTTTGAAAAAGGAATGGATTCGCTTTTTGGTTTCCTGCAAAAAGAAGAAATTAGAGAAAGAATTAAAGCAGAATTTAAAACAGGTTTACTCAACTGGCAATGTGTGGTAAAAGATCTCGGCTGGTCAAACATTTTAATTGCTGGAGTTAATAGCAAAAAAAATGAGATATTTACTGGTAAAGATTTCGTCAAAGCAGCTGCAGAGGTTGGAAAAGAGCCTGCTGATTTTCTCTTTGATCTTTTAATTGAAGAAAAAGGAGATGTCATTATTGTAGCCTTTAATCAATCAGCTGAAGATATTAAAAGGGTAATGCAGTTTCCGTATACTATGTTTGGAAGTGATGGAGTTTTCTGTAGCAAGCCCCATCCCCGGCTATATGGAACATTTCCCCGTATACTTGGCAAATATGTCAGAGAAGAAGGAGTGCTGACACTGGAAGAGGCTGTCAGAAAAATGACTTCTCTTCCGGCCGGGGTGTTTGGACTTGCCAGAAGAGGTTTAATAAAAAAAGATTATTATGCTGATATTACTATTTTTGATAAAGAAGAGATTATAGACAGGGGAACATATGTTGAACCCGCAAAAAGTCCTGCTGGAATAAAGTGTGTTCTGGTTAATGGTGAAGTTGTTTTCAGGGAAGGAAGGGTATATAAGGCTCTTTCAGGTCAGGTTATAAAAAACAAAAAATAAACAGGGGGTTTTATAATGACAAAGAAAATTATTTTGGTTTCGCTAATTATGTTATTAACTCTATGCTTGTCTGTTGGAATGGTTAATGCGAAGACGATTGTTAGAATCGCTCATGATGATCCGCCCAATACCAATGCAGAAGCTCATGTTATTTCTACAGTATTTAAAAACCTGGTTGAAGTAAGGACAAATGGAGAACTGGAGGTTCAAATCTTTCCTTCCATGTCTATGGGAGAACAGGGAGAAAGAGTAGAAATGATCCAGGATGGAACTTTACAGATTAACTTTACTTCCATGGGTGGTATAGCACCTTATATGCCTGAAATTGGTGCACTTGATTTTCCGTTTTTGTTTCCCAATGATTTTGTAGCCCAGCAGGTTTTAGAT
>JADQBU010000226.1 GCA_016278435.1 Halanaerobiales bacterium | reverse complement strand
ATCAATAGTGGATATTTGACAAATTTTAAAAAAGTTTATGCAAAGCTAATGATATATTATATTTTATTTTGTATTAACCAGTACCCGACTGGGGCGTTATATTTATGCTACAGGTGATGATATAGATAATGCTGAAAAGACCGGGATCAAGGTTAAAAAAATCACTATAACAGGTTATATGTTATCAGGTATACTGGCTGCAATAGCAGGAATTGTTTTGTCTGCCAGGCTATTTTCTGGTGATCCTGTAGTCGGTGACGCCTATTCGCTTGATTCTGTAGCGGCGGCTGTAGTAGGAGGAACTTCCCTTTTCGGGGGAATAGGGGGTTTAATTGGAACTCTGGCCGGCTCATTTTTAATCTCCTTAACTAATAATATACTCAATATGCTCGATATTTTTGCTTACTATCAGTATATAATCAAGGGGTTAATCCTGGTAGTAGCTTTATTCCTCTTCCAGTTGAGGGGGAGTAAGCGATGAGAAACTGGATTAATTCATTAATAAAGAACAATAAAATAACAACTGGTATTTATGGTCTGTTATTACTTACTATAATTATTTTTATTATAATTTCACCCGGTTCTTTTTCATCGGGACATCTTTTAAATATTATCAGGCAATCAGCACCACTGGGTATTGTGGCCATTGGTCAAACTCTGGTTTTACTGGTGGCAGGTATTGACCTTTCGGTTGGGGCTGTAATCTCTCTGGTAAATGTAGTTGCTGCCAGTATGATGATGGGCAGTAATGAAAACATTTTAACTGCTGTAGCTGCAACCCTGTTAATTTCCTTGCTGATAGGTTTTATAAATGGGATTACTATCTTAAAGGTAAATATCCCACCATTTCTGGTGACTTTAGCAATGTCACTGGTTATTGAAGGTTTTTATATGGTCTACACAAAAGGATCACCAAAAGGTAATATAGCAGAAGGATTTCGCTTTGTTTCAGATGGCTGGATTGGACCACTACCGATTTCTGGATTGATCTGGCTTGCAATCTGGATTATCTTTAGTTTTTTCCTGTATAAAACAACCTGGGGGAGGAAGGTATATGTGACCGGAGGTAATACTAAAACTTCTTTCCTTTCAGGAATAAAAACCAATGTGATAATTATTACTGCCTATATGCTTAGTTCACTCCTCGCTGGTGTTTCAGGACTTTTAATATCGGCTTTTATTGGAGTGGCCTCGGTAGGAGTAGGGGATACTTATACCCTTAATTCGATTGCAGCGGTTGTTATCGGAGGAACTGCTTTTACCGGAGGTAGGGGAGGACTGGCCGGTACTTTTGCCGGTGTACTGATAATGAGTTTGTTACAGAGTATGATGACTATGTTAAATATACCTGAAGCAGGAAAATTTATAAGTCAGGGTCTTGTTATTGCAATTATGGTAGCCATAAATCAGAAGCTTGTTAAAAGCAGGTAATAATATAGATGGGGGGATTCTTATGAGCTTTATCAGGACTATTTCCGGTGATATCAAACCAGAAGAACTGGGTTTTACTTATTCACATGAACATATTGTCTGTACTCCACCTTACTGGGTAAAAGAAGGTGAGGATGACCTTCTGCTTGATGATCCAGATAAATCACAGGCAGATGTACAAATTTTTAAGGACTCCGGTGGGGATACTATAGTTGATGCTACAGCTATAGATTATGGTAGAAATATCGAAGCAGTTAAACAGGTCTCTAAAAATACCGGGATTCAGATTATTGCCACTGCAGGATTTAATAAAAGTTTTCTCTGGGATGTTAAAATGCCGGGAGAAGATAGAACATATCTGGAATGGATAGAAAAAGCCAGTATTGAGGAATTAACAGAGTTTATTGTCAGGGAAGTAGAAGAGGGTATGGAAGGAACAGATGTAAGGGCTGGACAGATTAAGTTCGGTACCGGTTATAATATGATTAATCCCAATGAAGAAAAGGTTTTAAGGGCTGCTGTGCGGGCTCATCATATAACAAAGGCCCCGGTACATTCACATACTGAAGTAGGAACCATGGCCCTGGAACAGATTAAATTATTGAAAGATGAAAGGATTAATTTAGAGTATGTATCATTTGGACATATGGACCGGAACCCAGATCCCTGGTATCACCATAAGATAGCAGAAACCGGTGCATTTCTGTGTTTTGATGGAATTGGAAAGGTGAAGTATTATCCTGAAAGTGTGAGAATCAACTGTATTCTGGAACTAATTAAAAGTGGATTTCAAAAACAGATCTTGATCAGTGGAGATACTGCCCGTAAATCCTATTATAAATCTTATAAATACGGTCCAGGACTTGGTTTTATTATAAATAACTGGATTCCCAGATTTATTGAAGAGGCTAACGATGCCGGATTTGATGGAGAACAGCTGATAGATGACCTATTTATTAACAATCCTCGCAGATGTTTTACTTTTAAGAAATAGGGTAAGGAGGGTGTATAGTATGGACTATCAAAGTTTAAAAGGTGATGAGGTAAAAGAATTATTACCTGGTATCGATGTTGCTATTCTTCCACTGGGGGCAGTAGAATTCCATGGGGAACATCTACCACTCGGTACAGACAATTATCTGGCAGAAGGAATTTCAGCAAAAGTTGCTGAAAAAATTAATAAAACTATCATTTTACCTCCCATATTTTATGGTCAGGTCTGGTCAACTTTTGCCTATTCTGGAACTTTAACTCTAAGTAATGAAACCCTGGCTGCTATCATCAAAGATATTGGGCTTAGTCTCAAGAAAGATGGAATTACAATACTGGCTATTATTAACACTCATATGGGTAATCTGGTTGCTATGAAGGAGGCGTCCCGCGTACTATATGAGGAGGGAATAACTGTCTTATACCTCACATATCCTGGCAGCAAGGAGGCTGGTCAGGGAGTACTTGAGTCTACCAGGGTCCATGCCAATTACTTTCACGCTTGTGAAATAGAAACCTCATATATGCTTTACCTGGCACCGGAACATGTAAATATGGACAGGGCCAGTAGTAATATTCCCGATTTTCCTTTAGAATTTGATTATACCCCAACACCCTGGATAGAAGTAACAGATTCACCTGTACTGGGAGACCCGACCCTGGCAACACCGGAGAAGGGAAAGATAATTATTGAGGCCGTTGTTAACGATATAGTGAAGATAATAAACAGTGTGCGGGAAAATCACAGTCATA
>JADQBU010000105.1 GCA_016278435.1 Halanaerobiales bacterium | reverse complement strand
GTTTTGGTTTAAAGAAAGGTGCTATTGCAACTTCAATCGGGCATGATTCTCATAATATAATTATAGCTGGACTGGATAAAATAGATATGCTGGTTGCTTTACTTGAGATTGAAAGGATTAAAGGTGGCATAGTAGTAGTTAATAATAATCAAGTTTTAGATAGATTGGGCTTACCAGTTGCTGGATTGATGTCAGTTAATACTATGGGGGAGGTAGCCAGAAATATTCAAACTCTGAAGAAAAATGCCTGTAAATTAGGAGTAAAAGTGAAAGACCCTTTTATGACACTCTCGTTCATGGCCCTGCCGGTAATTCCTGAACTAAAACTTACAGACAGGGGTTTATTTGATGTACAAAAATCCCAACTGGTATCACTGGTTATGAAATAAATAATTTTTCTTGACTCTGACGTAACGCTATACTCTATAATAAATTTAAATTATCTTTTTTAAAGATGACAGCCAAAAATAATTTGTTAATTGGAAATTAGACTGTTATAATAAGATTAGAAGGAGGTTGGGACTTATGAAATTGTCAGGAAATACTGTTTTGATAACAGGTGGGGCAACGGGAATTGGCTATGCTCTAGCAGAGTCTTTTCTGGAGAATAGAAATACAGTTATTATCTGCGGTAGACGGGAAGAGAAGCTACTTGCCGCACAGCAGAAACATCCTGAGATAAAATATAAAGTATGTGATGTTGCAGATGAAAAGCAGAGGGAAACACTTTTCTCCTGGGTAAAAAGTAATTTCAGTGATCTAAATATTCTTGTTAATAATGCCGGGATTCAGAGGGATATTGATTTGACAAAGGGTCTGGAAGATTTTCAGAAAGATGGAGATGAAATCAAAATAAATTTTGAAGCCCCGGTTTATCTGTCGGCTCTTTTCACACCTTTTCTGGCTGGTAAGAAAAATGCCGCCATTATCACCGTTTCTTCTGGTCTGGCTTTCATGCCGATGACCAGAGTGCCTATTTACTGTGCAACCAAAGCAGCAGTACATTCTTTCTGTGCAAGTCAGAGAAAGCAGCTTTCGCGTCTGGGGATAAAGGTTTTTGAATTAATTCCACCGATGATTCTTGATACGGAATTGAATCTGGAAGGAAGGGAAAAGAGAGATATGGGTAATCTGGAAATTAAGACCCCTTCTTCTGCTGATTTTGCAGCAGCTGCCATGAAAGGTCTGGAAAATGACCAGTCAGAGATAGGTTATGGTATGACCGAAGATCTGAAAAAGGCTTCTCTGGAAGAGCTGGAAAGGAGAGCTTATTAGTTTTATAATAATTTAAGGCAGACTAATATTTGCTTTAACATGTATAATTATCAAGGAATCTTTCAGTAAATTATAAGTCAATACATTACTCTGAACAGCCCTACTGCAAAAAATACAGGGGGTTGTTTTTTATGCTTTAAATTTCCTCCGGGATGGTACACCAGGAGGGAGATGTATGTTATTTTAGATTTAATGTTTAAATTAAATAATTAAATATAGTGGAATAAAAACTTTCAGAGACCTTTTATATTAAGGTCTCATTCTTTATTAAATTCAAATCCAGTCCTGGTTAGAGCAAATTTAAGGGGATTAATAAGTATATTATGGTAACTTTCAGAGTCAATACTCTTAATTCCCTTAAAATCAGGTAAGACATTTGCTTCCAGGAACCAGAGTTTATTATTTTTATCGAGAGCAATATCTATACCAAATTCAAAATAATTTTCTTCAGAACTATCTATAATAGAGCAAGATTTATGGGCGAGGGCAAGAATATTTTCCTTTATTTCAGCTGCTTTTTCTGATGAAGGAGTAATTTTTTGTAGTGTCTCTGCTAATGTCAGTGCAGTACCTCCTCTTGCAATATTTGTTAAATACTGGCCCTTTCTTGCCTTTCTAACTTCTGTACCCGTACATATCCAGTTTTTTTCTGTTGTTTTCTGTAATACAACCCTTACATCAAATACAGCTCCATCTATCTGCTTGAGGTTCAGGAAATCCTGTATTATATATTTTTTGGCATAAATATAATGTTTTTTCAAGATTTCCTGTAGTTCTTTTTTTGTGGAAGTCAGGGAATTTTTTTTATTATAACCAGAAAATTTGTATATATTTTCAGCAGTCTTTTCTATAACAAATATACCTCTTCCACAGGAAGAGTTTACCGGTTTTAAAATGACTTTTTTCTCATCTTCGGTGAAATTAATTACCTGCCCAAAATCTTTTATCTCCTCAGTCCGGGGTAAGAACTGTTTGAAACTATGATTCTTGCTCAGTAATTTGTATAATTCCAATTTGGAAAAACGATAGGAGTTATACAGATTATCTGTAGTAAGATTTCTCAGTTTATCTGTTACTTTCTGGGGAACAGCAGAAAAACTTCTTTGATATATGAATGAAGGAATCGGTAATCTTCCTTTTTCCCATTCTGAATTTTTCTTGTTATAATATAAACCCCTTATACATTCTTCCGTATAATCGATTGAGTCAGGTGAAAAGGCAAAAATTAATCCGCCGAAATATTTTCCCAACTCAAATCTATCCTTATAATATCTTTTTATATAAGCAGGTATATAACTATAGTTACTTAGTAAGTAGGCGATGACAGGTCCTATTATTAAATTATCTTTATTAACCTTGAATTGATATTTTAATGAATCTGGAATTAATAATTTATTCTGTAATCCAGATGTTATCTTAACCTGAACCGGGTTGCCGTGCGAGTATCCGTTTCCAGTTTTTTGGTCATCATAAGATTTCACTTTAGCTTTTGCGTTCTTTCTACCAAAATGAATATTTATTTTGTTTTCGCTTAAAGCAAGTGAATCAGGTACAATAATTTCTTGTTTTTCACTATTTTTATAAATATTAATTTCCATCCACATTGCCTAACACACCTTTTAGGTTTATAATTTATTAACAATTTTTTATTTTGTTTATTCTATGTAAGAAGAGTATGATTGTGATTGCTAGACAATAATAAGCTGCACCCAATTGTCTATCTTATTAAAAAGAAAAAATATATGCTTGGTCTCTAAAGGCTATAGATGAAAAAGTTACCAAGCAAGTGAGAACTTTAATAACAAAAACTATTAAATTTAATATAATATTACAAGAAGGAAAATAGAAATGTAAAAATCTTATGTATTATAAGGGTGGGAAATATGAAACAAAGTCCTACAGCTTATTCTAATATATTTTGGCATTTTACTGG
>JADQBU010000193.1 GCA_016278435.1 Halanaerobiales bacterium | reverse complement strand
AAGAATATAGGGTTAAACTAAAGACAATAAATATCAAAAAGATGGCTTCCATATTTTCTGGAAGCCATCTTTAATTAAATAGAAATCATTTGACAAACTTATGTTATCTATATTATAATAAATTTGTCATAACAACATGATAACATAATAAAATTGTAATAAAAGAGAAAGGAACATAAATATGGAAGACATGATTGATAAAAATAGTCCTTTATCATATTATTATCAGTTAAAACAGATTATAATAGATATGATCGACAGTAGAGAACTGGGTGAAAATGAAAGATTACCCACGGAAAAGGAATTATGTGAACGTTTTGATATTAGCAGGGCTACTGTCAGACAGGCCCTGAAAGAACTGGAAAATGATGATTATATCTATAAAATACAGGGCAAGGGTACTTTTGTATCCCCCAAAAAATTCCAACAGGACTTACTTAAATTTTATAGTTTTACCGATGAGATGAAAAAAATTGGTAAACAGCCTTCTTCCAAGGTTCTTAACTTTAAAATACAGGTGCCTGATAAAAAGATAAGTGGAATATTACAACTGAATCAATCTGATAAAGTATATCAATTTACCAGGTTGAGATTAGCTGACAATGAGCCTATGATGTTGGAGACTACATATATACCATATGATTTATTTAAGGGAATAACCAAAAAAGATCTGGAGAATACTCCTTTATATAATATATTGATAAATCAGTTTGGAACAATTTTTTCAAAAGCTGAAGAAATATTCCGCCCTACTTTATTAACAGAAGAGGAAGCTAATAAATTAAACTACATTAATGGTGGACCAGCCATTTTACTGGAAAGAATAACATACGATAAGTCAGATAAAGTTATTGAATATACAAAAAGTGTATCAAGGGGAGATAAGTTTAAATATCATGTAGTTCTGGAGAAATAAGATTTTTTTAACAAAAATTGTTAGTACAATATAACAACATAATGACATGAGGAGTGAAATAATGAAAAATAAATTAGGCTATCTAACTTATAATGAAATTATGGACCAGAATAAAGCCTGGGAAAGAGTGCTGGAAGATAAAGCAGAGTATAAAGAAGTGGTTAAACAACTGGCAAACAAGGAAATTGAAAAAGTGCTTTTTGTCGGGTGTGGTTCATCGTACTATATAGCTTTATCAGGTTCCTTTGTTTTTAAAAAACTGACTGGAGTTGAGAGTGTTGCTATCCCGGCTTCAGAGCTTTTATTATTCTCTGAAGTTTATCTTAATCAAAAGGGCAATAATTTAATCTTTGCTGTATCAAGGTCGGGAAAAACAACAGAGGTACTGGAAAGCATCAAAGAATTAGAAAAAGAAAATATCTATACAGTAGGTTTAACCTGTGAGGAGGAAAGTGAACTTGCTAACTTATGTAATTACTCACTTTTTTCTCATGACGGCAAGGAAAAGAGCATGGTAATGACCCGGTCTTTTACCAGTTTATTGCTGGCTATTCAACTATTTTCAGCACTGTGGGCAGATAATAATAATTATATTGCTCAGTTAAAACAATTATCCGGCTGTTTTGCAGACAATATACATAAATGGAACCAGAATGTAGAAGATTTTGTTACAAACAATCATTTCAAAAAATATGAATTTCTGGGACAGGGTAATTTTTATGGAATTGCCAGTGAATCAATGTTAAAAATGAAAGAAATGGCGATCTCGGTTTCAGAGGATTTTCACAGTCTTGAGTTTCGTCACGGCCCCAAGTCAATTATCGGGACAGATACACTGATTACAAATTTTATTGGTCAAAAGTATTATGCCAGTGAAATAAAATTATGTAAAGAACTGGCCGGTTATGGTGCTAATCTTTTTCTGGTTGCCGAACAAATTAAAGATGAATTAATAGAACCTGGTATCACAGTTGAATTTAATTCAGGTCTTGAGCAACTGGTATTGGCGCCGCTGGCTGTTGTTCCTGCTCAATTACTGGCATATTATGAAGCAGTAAAAAGAAATATTGATGTTGATACACCCAGATATTTATCAAAGGTTGTGGAAAATATCTAATGAACTGTACCCAGGAACTGGATAAATTAATAATAGTCAGTGACTTTGATGGTACGATAGCAGAGCAGGATGTAAATGAAAAAATAATAAATACTTTTGGGGATCAACAATCCAGTCAGATTGAAAAAACTTATATAGAAGGTAAAATAGGTGACAGAGAAGCATTAAAAAAACATTATGACAGGATAAATATATCTGAAGAAGAGTTTGCTGAATTTGTAACCAGTGAAATAACTATTGATCCTTATTTTATAAACTTTTATAAACTTTTAGAGAAATATAATATTGATTTTACAATTGTCAGTGGAGGCTTTTATAATTACATTAAATTATTGTTAAACCAGAATAATCACTTGATTGATTATCCAGTTTATGCCAACAAATTGGTCTTCCAGGGGCAGAAGGCAATTCCGCAATTTTTTCATCAGCTTAACGGTTGCCGCCGGGAATACGGAGTCTGTGGAGTTTGTAAATACAAAGTTATTAAAGATTATTTAGATGCCGGGAAAAAAGTGATATATATCGGTGATGGTTTAACAGATAGATGTGTGGTTGATTTATCTGATATTTTATTCGCAAAAAAAGGGAAATCACTGGAGAAGTATTGCCTACAAAACAAAATAGATTATAAAATATTTAAATCTTTTAAGGAAATCTTCTTGTTTCTTAAGGAGGAAATTTTGAGATGCTCTATCTAGGTGTTGATGGTGGAGGGACCAAAACAGATTTTATGTTGATAAATGAAAAAGGGAATATTCTTGCTTACAATAGACAGAAGACAATTGATTTCTTAAGAACGGGAAGGGAAACTTTTAAAAGGAGATTTGTTCAAGGGATAAACAAATTACTATCGCAGGCTGGAGTCGAAAGTAAAGATATAAAGTATGCTTTTCTGGGGATTCCCTGTTATGGTGATGAGCTAAAAACACAAGATGAAAAAGAAATAACTGAAATTATAGCTGAGGTTCTCCCCGAAAGAAGTTATTTGCTGGGAAATGATGTAGAAGCCAGCTGGGCTGGTTCTCTGGCATGTCGACCTGGTATAAATCTGGTAGCCGGAACAGGAACCATAGGTTTTGGGAGAGATGAGCGAGGACAGACAGCCAGAGCCGGGGGTTGGGGCCATTACTTTGGTGATGAAGGTTCTGCTTACTGGCTGGGGAAAAAGATGATTAATATTTTTACACGGGAAGCGGATG
>JADQBU010000365.1 GCA_016278435.1 Halanaerobiales bacterium | reverse complement strand
GATTAATCAGGCGCTGGAATAGGAAGAGCGGGTATAATTCTTCTTCCAACCACATTGTGAACAAAAGATGAGATCAATCAGATGCTGGAGTAGGATGAGTGGTGGATTTTGATATAAGTGAGATAGAATATAGAAGATGAAGTAAAAAATTGATGTTGGTAGACAGGGGGTGAGCGGAAGATGAACAATGGCAAAATAATAAGCAACCAACAGGTTGGACCGGATATATATTTGATGCGGTTAAAACCTGTGGAAAATAATTTTATGACTGCTGCCGGACTGGTCAGACAGGTTAAAGCAGGTAAAATTGAGCAGATTAAAGAAGGTAAGACAGAGAAAACAGACCGGGTTAAAACGGAACCGACTGGACCAGAACATCTTCATGCAGGAAGATTTGAGAATATCCAATCTGTTCAATTTCTGCAAAGAAAATTTGAAAAGAGTCAATTGGGAAGAACAGGCAGCTTAAAACTGGAACAATTTAAGAACATCAACCCCGGCCAATATTCAATAGAAAAGTTGGGGCAAACTAAATTGGAAAAGTTCTGGCAGGTTAAACCGGGACAGTTCATTCATTTAAAGCTGGGTAATGACAATTTATCTCTTGACCCCCTGCTCAGGCGCCCCTTCAGTATACATGATTATAAGGAAGATACAGGTATAATCAGTATAGTTTACAGAGTAGTAGGCCGGGGTACCAGGATTATGAGCAAATTACAGGCAGGTCAATTGATAGATTTCCTGGGACCACTGGGAAGCGGTTTCAGTCTCGAATTCAGGAATCAGGAGATTCATGTGCTCGGGGGTGGAATCGGTTTAGCCCCACTTTATTTCCTTGCATCTACATTATGCAGGGAAAACAGGGTTAGAGTTTACCTGGGAGGAAATGGGGCAGATGATATAAAGTATTTTTATGATAAGTTTGCTGACCTGAATATATACCTGGCAACTGCCACGCTCGATGGGAGCAGGGGATATCGGGGTAATGTGCTGGCTCTCTGGGAAAGGGAGCTGGAGGACCCGGGAAAACTGAATTCAAACCAGGGAAAGCCGAATTTCATCTTCAGCTGTGGACCAGAACCGATGCTGGTAAGATTACAGGAGTTAGCCCGGAAACTACAGGTATCCGGAGAAGTGTCACTGGAAGAGAGAATGGGATGTGGAATCGGAGTCTGTCTTTCCTGTGTCTGTAAGACGAAAGCTGGTAATCAGCGGATATGCAGAGAGGGACCGGTTTTTGAGCTGGGAGAGGTAGTACTGGGAGGTTGAATTGGCGGGTCAAGTTTCCTGTAAATGAGGTTTATCTGGGAGGTTAGCCAGGGGGATCCAGTTAGCCTCTACCAGGAAAGGCTGGAGGATTTTTCGGCATATGAAGGACCATTTGTAAATAGTAGACCGGGAAAACCAGTGTGGTTAATAGCTAGAAATCCAGATAGTATAACTTAATCTATACATGAAAGGCGGCTACAGGAAAGGTAAGGGGATTGATATGGGCAGTGTTGATTTATCTATAAAGCTGGGTAGCCTTCAGTTGAAGAATCCGGTTATGACTGCTTCGGGAACCTGTGGATTTGGGGAGGAACTGGCAGAATACTTTGATATTGAGAAACTGGGGGCGCTGACGGTAAAGGGATTAACGATTGAACCCTGTTCCGGAAATCCAACCCCCAGGATAGCAGAAACGGCAGCAGGAATGTTAAATTCGATTGGACTCGAGAATCCCGGGTTAAATGAGTTTATCAATACCAAAATGGATGTAATAGAAAAGTTTAAATTTCCGGTTTTTGTGAATATATCAGGACATGCCCTTGATGATTTCGCCTATATGGCGGAGAAGCTGGCTGCTTTCCCAGAAATAGCGGGAATCGAAGTTAATGTATCCTGCCCCAATCTGGCCGGAGGTGGTATGGCTTTCGGGACTGATAGTGAACTGGTATACAGGGTAACAGAAAGGGTAAATGCCAATTATCCGGGGATGGTGATTGTAAAGCTTGCACCGAATGTGACTGATATAGTTGAAATAGCAAAAGCTGCTGAATCCGCTGGAGCAGATGCCGTATCACTGATCAATACTTTGCTGGGAATGGCCATAGATGTTGATAAACAGCAGCCGGTGCTGGGAAATGTGTTTGGAGGGCTTTCCGGACCAGCAGTGAAACCGGTTGCCCTGAGAATGGTTTATCAGGTAGCCGGAGAGGTCAGAATACCTGTGATAGGCATGGGTGGTATTATGACAGGGGAGGATGCAGTAGAATTTCTTCTGGCAGGAGCCCGGGCGGTGGCCATTGGTACGGCAACACTGGTTAGACCTGATGCCGGACCGGTTATCATTGAGCAGATTAAGGAGTATATGCAAAAACACGGAATTAATCGATTGGCGGATATTATCGGGAAGGCTAACCCGGATTATGTTAGATAAAAGGAGATCTATAGTCAGAAGAAATTTAAGGCTAGATGAGATTTGTTGTCAAAAATTTTTGTAATAGATGTTATTTAGCTAAGAATTTTTAAATAAATGAAGTTCATAATACTACTATATAAATTTTACAACAGACTTAGTACCATTAAACCATCATTTTTAAAATTAGGTTTTTTAAGAGAGATGTCTCGTGGTAGAAATAAAAATAACTGTGAGAGGTGTGTGAGATGTTAGAGGAAAAAAGAATACTGGAAATAATGGAGAAGACAGGCGTTCTGCAGGAAGGACACTTTTTACTTAGCTCAGGCCGGCATGCAGAAAAGTATTTACAGTGTGCTCAGGTTCTGCAGTATCCAAGATGTGCAAATGAACTGGCTGAAGGAATTGCTGAACTCTGGCAGGATGAGGAAGTTGATGTAGTTATCGGTCCAGCTACAGGGGGAATTATAGTTTCCTATGCAGTTGGGCAGGCCCTGGGGGTCAGGTCACTATTTTCAGAAAGAAAAAATGACAAAATGGCTTTGCGCCGCGGCTTTAAGATCAGATCTGATGAAAAGGTACTGGTGGTTGAGGATGTTGTTACCACCGGGGGTTCTGTTAAAGAAGTACTGAAACTGCTGGAGGATACTGAGTGTAAAATTGTGGGGATCAGCTCACTGGTAGACCGCAGCGGTGGTAAGTCAGAATTCGAGTATTCTTTCAAACCATTAATTAGCATGGAAATTCAGTCATATATGCCAGAAAAATGCCCATTATGTAAAGAAAATAAGCCGTTTACGAAGCCAGGGAGT
>JADQBU010000214.1 GCA_016278435.1 Halanaerobiales bacterium | reverse complement strand
AATTTTATTTACAGCTGTGCCCTTTCCCACAACTGGTGCCTGGACTGCCAGTCTGGCGGCAGTTATCTTCAAAATTAAATTCAAGTATGCTTTTCCGGCAATCATGCTGGGAATAGTATTGGCGGGAATAATCGTGACTCTGACCAGTATTACAGTGCTGCCATAGGTGGTTTCTTGACATTAAAATTAAAAAGATGTATCATAAACTAGATAGGGGGATTATAAATGGACGTAAACGCTGAGTATATAGTGGTAAAAGCCCTAGAAGATGGTGTGACGATTATTGGCTTAACTAGAGGAAAAGATACTAAATTTCATCATACAGAGAAACTTGATATGGGTGAGATTATGATTGCCCAGTTTACAGAGAACACTTCTGCGATTAAAATCAGGGGTAAGGCAGATGTCTTAACCAAACACGGCTCGATGCAATCAGGAAGAGAATAAACTTATACTAATAGAGAGGGGAATATTTTAATGTGGCAAGTATTATATATCGCCTCCACAAAAGCTGAGGCCGTGGAAATTGAGGAGAAATTGAAGGGAGAAGGCTTCCTGGTTCAAATAGAAATGATCAGTAAGAATGAATATCAGGTCAAAGTACTGAAATCAGAAGCTGAAGATGCTTACAAATATATAAATGATTATTTTAATTGAGGTGAGCTCCAGTGTTAAAGGATTTATTTGGTAAGCAAAAATATGTGACGGTCAAAAGGACCAAGGAGAAAACAAAAAACAAAGATGAAGACAATAGTCTCTGGACTAAATGTAGAGACTGTGAGGAGATAATCTTTAATAAAAAACTCATAGAAAATCTTATGGTCTGCCCCAAATGTGGTTATCACTTCCGTCTGACAGCATGGGACAGACTTCATATTACAGTAGATGAAGATAGTTTCAAGGAGTTTGGAAAAAATATCAAATCAAGAGATATTCTTGATTTTCCAGGATATCAAGAGAAATATGAAGAAGCCAGGGTAAAAACCGGCTTACAGGAGGCGATTATCTGTGGGGAGGCAGCTATCTGTGGGTACCCGGTTGTAATCGCTATTATGGATTTTAATTTTCTTGGTGGTAGTATGGGTTTAGCTGTTGGTGAAAAAATTACTCTGGCCATGGAGAAAGCTATTAATACCGGTAAACCACTGATAATTTTCTGTACAGCTGGTGGAGCCAGGATGCAGGAGGGGATGGTCTCCCTGATGCAGATGGCCAAGACCAGTGCGGCTATTAAAAGGCTTAATAAAGCTGGAGTGTTATTTATTACTGTTATGACTGACCCAACTTCTGGTGGAGTGACTGCAAGTTTTGCCTCTCTGGCGGATATAATAATATCAGAACCAGGTGCTTTAATCGCCTTTGCCGGTCCCAGGGTAATAAAACAGACTATAAATGCCAGTCTGCCGGAGGGTTTTCAAAGGGCAGAATTTCTTCTGGAACACGGTATGATCGATATGGTCGTGGAAAGGAAAAATTTAAAGGATAAATTGAGTATAATTCTCAAAGTACATGCTGCAGGGGTGAGTAATGATGCCTAATAATATTCTTGAATTTGAAAAACCCCTGATTGAATTACAGGAAAAAATTAAAGAATTACAGCAATTTATGCAGGAAAAAGATCTGGATATCGGTGATGAAATTATGAGATTGAAGAACAGAGCCCATAAATTAGAACAGGAAATTTATAATAGTATTAAACCCTGGCAGATTCTACAGATAGCCCGTCACCAGGAGCGTCCTAATACAGGTGATTATATAAATTTAATATTCGATGATTATATTGAATTACATGGAGATAGGCTTTATGGTGATGACCAGGCTCTAATCGGAGGAATAGGGCTTATTGAAGGGAAACCTGTAACTATTATTGGCAATCAGAAAGGAAAGTCAACCCGGGAGAATTTACAGCGCAATTTTGGTATGGCCCATCCTGAGGGTTATAGAAAAGCCCTGAGATTAATGAAACAGGCTGAAAAATTTAACAGACCAGTTGTCTCTTTAGTTAATACACCCGGTGCTTACCCTGGAATCGAGGCTGAGGAGAGGGGGCAGGCGGTTGCTATAGCCGAGAATCTCCTGGAAATGTCCGATCTGGCAGTTCCTATCATTGTTATCATCATTGGAGAAGGTGGAAGTGGTGGAGCAATCGGAATTGGTTTAGGAGATAAGGTAATGATGATGGAATACAGCTATTATTCTGTATCGACACCTGAAGCCTGTGCTGCTATACTCTGGAAGGATTCCAGCAAAGCACCTGAAGCAGCTGAGGCAATGTCAATAACTGCTCCAGATTTATTAAAACTTGGTATTGTTGATAAAATAATAAAGGAACCCCGTGGAGGTGCCCATAAAAATCACGGGAAAGCGGCTTCAATGCTTAAAAAAGAAATTCTTCATAGTATTAATGAACTTTCTTCACTACACAGAGAAGAATTACTGCAGAGAAGATATGATAAGTACAGAAAAATAGGTAGTTTTACTGATAAATTCAACAATGCGCAATCCAGTTGACGGAGGTGTTTTATTATTAAACGTATAGGTGTTTTGACAAGTGGTGGAGATGCACCAGGTATGAATCCTGCAATCAGATCAGTAGTCAGGACTGCAATCTACAGGAAAATGGAAGTGGTCGGTATTAGCAGGGGTTACTGTGGATTAATCAAAGCTGAGTTCACAGTAATGGATAGGAATTCTGTAGCTGATATTATCCACCGTGGTGGAACGATGCTCCGCTCGGCCCGCTGTGAGAACTTTAAAACAAAAGAGGGCCGCCAGAAGGCCCTGGAAAATATGAAAGAAAATGGTATTGAAGGACTTATTGTTATCGGAGGTGATGGTAGTTTCAGGGGTGTAGAGAAGATAAATAAGGAAACCGATATTCCAGCAGTGGGGATTCCAGGAACGATTGATAATGATCTGGCCTGCACTGATTATACTATTGGCTTCGATACAGCTATGAATACTGTCTTAGATGCTATTAATAAAATCAGGGATACAGCTACCTCACATGAAAGGACCTTTGTTATGGAAACCATGGGCAGGAATAGTGGTTTTTTAACTTTGATGTCAGGCCTGGCCGGTGGGGCTGAATCAATTCTTATTCCTGAAATTGAATTTAATCTGGATAGTGTCTGCAATAAAATTAAACGAGGTTATGACCGGGGTAAATTACATAGTATTATCCTGGTGGCAGAAGGTATTGGAGACCACTTTGAAACAAACCGGGATGTCAATGAAAGCATGGCTACCTAT
>JADQBU010000416.1 GCA_016278435.1 Halanaerobiales bacterium | reverse complement strand
GATCGGGAGCTATTAAAGCATAAGCGGGGATTTACAGATGAAATAATAGATAATCTGCAATTTAAATCAGCCCGCCCTGAAAACAAGAAAATAATTAAAGAGTTAAAAGATAAATATGGTGAAGAAAAACTCCTGGCAGCTGCTTTATTAACAACTACAGAAGATGGCATGGCCGAGCCCTGTAACCAGGTAATTGATAAAGATAAGGTTATAATCCCTTATCTTAATAAACAAGGTCAAGTTACTTATATGAGGGCCCATAAATTCGGTCTTACGGGTGTTAAAATTCAGCCTTATTGTCCGTACATACTTAAGGATGAAGAGGCCCGCAGGATTGTGTTGACCGAAAGTGAATTTAAATCAGCTGCATGTTACCAATTGGATATCCCGGCAATAGGTTTACCCGGGATATCAGCTTTTTATGGGATACATTATCAAGACCTGGTGGACTTTTTAAAAGAAAACAAGGTTAAGGAAGTAATTATAATTTTTGATAATGAAGTTAAAAATGAGCCAGGACTGGGTAATTATAAACCGGATCCGCAAGATAGATATGATACTCAGTTTTATGCTTACATGATGGCTTGGAAATTAAATCCCCATAAAAACACGGATCCTGATAATAGTTTTAAAACAAAGATTGGTGTCCTACCTGACTCTTGGATGAAAAATGGCAAGATAGATATAGACGGAGCTCTGGCCCAGGGGAAAACAAAACAGGATCTATTGAATGTGATTAATTCTGCTATGACCCCAAGCGAATATAGAAATAGTTGGTCCGGAGAAGAAAAGTCAATACTGGAACGGAAAATCAAAAAAGAGTTTTTTAAATTCAGGACTCCAGTAACTAAAGAGTTCAATAAATATAAGTATATCGAAAATAAGGGCCAGGAAAATGAGCAGATTAAAACAATGAGTAATTTCACGATTAATATTAAAAAATCATATTTTACCAATGAAGGTGTGGTCCGGGAAGTTATATTCCAGAATGAGTATGGAGAAGAATCAGAACCTTTCTTGATGGACTCCTCTGATATGGTAGGAGTTGCAAGTTTTGAACAGTTTTGTCTCAGTAAGGGGAACTACCTCTGGTATGGATCTGGTAAACATTTAAAGCGAATATGGGAATATGAATTGGTGATGAATGATGATGGAAAGATGGTATATCTCCCAGAGAGGATTGGAGAAATAGAGCCCAATTTTTGGCTATTTAAAAATGTTTGTTTTAAAGCGGGTAAGGAATACAAACCAGATTCTGATGGTATATTCTGGGTTGATAATAACAGGGGGTATCTTCCCCAGGCCATGGAAGATGGCGGAGAAACTCCAGAACTCTATATAGATAATGATATGAACTTTGATAAGATTGTTAAAATAGTCGAGACCCTCAAAAGCAATATTGGAGGTTATGAGGCGTATATCGGTGTCGGTTGGGTTATAGCCACTATTTATTCACGCCCGATTTATAATAAGTTTAAAAATATCCCGATATTATTTCCCCATGGCAAGAGGGAATCTGGGAAAACTACATTTTCTCGATGGCTGATGCATTTTTTTGGACTTGAAAATACAGTTAAAAATATAGGTGAATCGACCCAGAACTACATAATGAGAGCGCTAAGTTATTACTCAAGTCTGGGAGTCTGGTTTGATGAGTACCGGAACGAAAACAAAATAACCAGTAAAAATGGTTATCTCCGGAGTGCATACAACCGGCAATCAGCTGGCAAAGGGGTCAAGGCTCAATTCGGGGCTAAAAGTTATAATGTTACCGGCACCTTATTATTATCTGGAGAAGAAGTTCCAAAAGATTCCGGGTTATTCAGCCGCATTATTCGAGAACGACATACAGCTACAAAAATAAATAGGGAACATTATAAGTGGCTGGAAAATAACTGTATTAAGTTTTCTTATCTAACTTATCACCTGATAAAGAATTACCAAGAATTAAAGCTTAATATATTGGAAAATATAGAAGAATTGAAAAAAGCTCTCTTTAAGCAGGATATTGCTGACCGTACAGCTGAGAACTGGGCCATAGTTGCAGCAAGTTTTTATGTAGTTTTTAAAGGGCATTTATCAGAAGAGGATCTGCAGGGTTTTGTTGACTGGGTTCTGGAACAATGTAAGGATGCCAGGGAGGTTGTCGAAGAGGAACATGTACTCAATGTTTTTTGGAATGACATATCGGTTATGGAGGACCAGAGAGAAATACATGATAGACATATTAAATTGACTACGGAAAATGGCCGGAAAGTAATCGCTTTATGGTTTACAGCTATTTATAACAAGTGGACAACCTATTACCGGAAACGGACTGGCAAGGAACCGTTTGATAAATCATCGATTCAGGGATATATTCAGGAGGAAAAATATTTCGTAGATGCAAAGAATGTCTGGTTAAAGGATGGAACCAGGTATTGTTATTTAATTGACCCAAACCATGATCAGGCTCCAATGTCAATAAAAGAGTTAAAGGAAGTTCTGGAGAATGCTAAACTGCCCAATCATTAATTATTAAGCATGAAAACAATATTTGAGTAAATATAATGTCGATATAATGAAGATATAATGTATATATAATGCTTATAATTACTTATATAATAATAGATTATGTAAATTCATTATATCATTAGACTGATTGGGCAGTTTCTGAGTAGTTCAAAAAAATATTATAAAAATATTTCATTATTATAAATTATTATATCTCACTTAGAATTACATAATGAACTAATGGAATCTTGTTAAGTGCTAGTATGACAGGAATTATAAGCATTATATCTATCTTAGGAGCGCATTATAATGGGTCTATAATTTTCAACTCTTATTATTAAATTAAGTTCGGGACTGAGAAGGGGAGCAATAATCGAATTAACAAAAAAATTAAATGTGTTACTATACCCCTTTACATGTATTAAAGAATTTGCGTTCATTACTGCTATAACAGGGAAGGTGGTAAAAATGGGGAAATTATACGAAAGGAACATAAGGTTAGATAGTCCAGATAGAGTAAGATTACTTATTGCCAGGGTAATAAATAAACTTGATGAAGGAGAAATATCAGTCGCAGAAGCAAGAGCTATGGGGTATTTGGCCGGAAAATTAATTGATGCATTCAAGACAGTTGAATTGGCAGACAGGGTTGAAGAGTTGGAAAAATTGGCAGAACAAAGTAAAGGCCGGTGGTCGGCATAATGGTCACTAAAAGGCAGTTAGACAATCTCAAGAAGATATTTAATAGAAATAATTATGATTTGAGCCTTCTTTCCAAGCAGGAGAAAGAAGAATTTCTCGATTTATTGAATCGATACCAGGGATTAAATAGTTATTTTGATGATGATTTTTCTATGGATAAGTTTCATTGTCTGGCAAATAAAGCAAAGTATGATTGGCGCGGAAATGGTAATAAAAAATTAGAAGATTTTATTAAATGATCTTAATATTGTTGTCAAAATTGTTGTCAATTAATATAAACAGATTAGACTATATTGAGCTAAATACTGTCACATTTGGAAGGGTTGAGAGATGAATTAATTAATGTCCGCTGACTATATATCATAGGACTGAAAAAATACACTGGGAGGAAACCATGATGAAAACAATTGAAAATGAAATTTTTTATCATATTCATAATCCCAAAATAGGGTATCAATGGCATAAAGGGGATAAGCGCATTATAGGAAAAGAAATAAACTTTTATACAAAGCATTTGCGGGATATTTCTAGACAGATTGAAGATGGTGGGGGTAATAGGATGTACGTTGCCAATTTCTCCAGTGCGATGTTAAATAAAATTAGACAGGCCAAACCAACGCCGTTCCTTTTTCAAGAATTAATGACCGTTTCACATGAGTTAAGAAAGTCATTAGGTCTGTATTTAGAATATACCAGAGAAATGGTATTTGAGAATGTCAGGCGTGAGAAATTCCCTGATTATCCATCGAGATATACTGCATTATTTGTAATTCCAGATTATGAAAAAACAAAAAGGGATATGAAATTTTATTGGAAGACTTTTCTTGGAAAGATCAATAATGAACGTAGAGATGTTGGTAAAGAAAGATATATTTTGAAACTTAAATTAACAGGGAAAATACATAATTCGAGTGCTCTTTTACTTCAAAATGATACCTTTTCGATTAATAAGTTAAGGGATATAGCCTTTGATTACTGGAGAGGAAAATCGGGTAAAAGATTAATTAAATTACAAGGTGCACCCTATTATCCTGATAAAGATATCCCGGAATATCTTTTTGAAGGTAAAGCTGAGGTATTAGAAGTGTTATCCCCCAGGGAGTTCGGATTGAATTCATAAAAAAGATAAATCCAGTAATTAATAGAGAACAAAAAAAAATGAACATAACTGCAATTAATACTCGCAGTTTCGCAGCCCCTAAAAAGAAGGCAAAGAGGGTGATCTGGTCGGATGCAAGTAACAGAATCAGAAACTAAGCATTTCATAATAATGTATTTTACTGGAGAAATTGATCAGAAGATTGATAGATTTAAAGAAAAAATGAGCAAAAAGTTCCCGGATGATTATTATGATACAACTGCAAGTGTTGAATTGAGACATGATAAGGTTGCCTCGATTAGTGGTAATGGAGATCCGACAGCATATAGAGCAATAAAATTGGCTGATTATTACTTGCGAGTTAAAAAAAAATACAGGTTTTTTTCTGAAATCAAAGCTATTATTGATGATATGCGTGTGACTGAAAATATTACTGCTGGCGACATTGAAATTATTAAGAAAGATCTTGCTTTAAGTGATAAAACACTTGAAGCAATATATGAAGAATTTGGAACAACTAAATACCAGCTACTTAAGCGGAGGCGCGAATTGTTTAATCTATTACTTGAAAAACTTAAACCAGTATTACAGAAGTATTATCATTGATAATATAAGTTGACAAGGAGGTTTGAGGGATGAAACCGTACAAAAAAGTTGAGCAAGACCTTAGAAAATATAATAGTTTAAAAGTTTCCGTTGAGAACCATAAAGAGCAAATTGAATTAATGAAAGAAGACATACAAAGAGTGCGGTCTATGACTTATGATCACATAAATTTTGATACCAATGAAGTTCATAGATCGGTAGAAAATGAAATTTTAGATAAAAAACAAGAGATCAAAAAACTTGAAAGAGAAATTCAAAGAAATAAGGTTTTAATTGATAGGATTGATAGATCCCTGGAAGGAATTCTTAATGAACCAGATCGCAAAATATTGAAGCTTTTTTATATGGATGATGAGACTTGGTATGATGTAGCTGCTGAAGTTGGTATGAGCCCAGACCATTGTAAGAGAAGAAGAAGTAAAGCAATTCAGGAATTGATACCTGTGATGTTGTATTGAACGATTGAAAGATGAGATTTATGCTGGTTGATATGCTTAATAATTATAGGGAGAATATAAAATATTTAAATGACCAGAAGATGACCCGGAGGATAGAGAAAATTACATTGAAATAAAAAGATTATCAAATATATCAATATAGCATTTGAAGGACTAAGTCCACTGGAACAATTTATAATAGGCCAAAAGTATTTAAATGGTGAACCTAAAACAGATTCAGAGATCTATACAAGCCCTGAATTTAATCATGGCAGGACTAAGTATTATAAAGTCAAAGCTGGGGCTATTAAAAAGATGAGAAGGATTATTTCAGGTGAACAGCCAAGGGATATATCCCATTTAACATAAATTTGGGTATTAGTAATTAAAATTGGTTTCAAAGAAAGGTGGTGATCACATTGAGTAAAGAAGAAAAAGAGTTTACTGAAGATGAATTGCAGGAAATTGGCAAAGAGAAAAGAGAACAGGAAGATAAGATTAGAGGGAACAAAGGGGCATTCAAGGCGCGAGGTTATGGTAAATCCCTCGCAAGTAGACATGATGAGGGAGCGATTGAGGCACAAAAAGTATATTTCGAGGAGGAATAACCTATGAATTTAAGAGATGTAGCTGGAGACATTATGGACAGATATGAAAAAAACTATCAGAACTTGAAGGAGCAATACGAAAACACTCTTAAAGGTAATGAGAAATATAATGATGAAGTCAAAAAAGAGCGTGATAGGTCTGCCGTAGAAGAGGCACTTGAAAAAGCTATAGCAATGAAGGAAAGTTATATTAAATCACTAAAAGATAAAATTGATAAAAAAGAAAAGGAGTTTAAAAGGAATAGAGAAAGGGAATTGGCAAAGCGGGAAACTAAACCGACTAATGAAAAGTTGCTTAATAGTATGGAATTATTATTAACCCAACAAATAATCAACGGTGGTAATGAGCAGCAGATCCAGGACCACTTGAAAAAGAACATTGATCTGGAAAATGAAGAAGTGGTCAAATTGATGTCTTATTATTATTCTGATAAAGAGGGAACAGATGAGATTAGGAAAGAAATAAATGAATTCCTTACTCCTGATCAAGAGAAACTTGAGCAATTGCGGGGTTTAGTAAAACACTGGGAGGCAATCTCAGAGGAAATCAGGACAGGCCTTGAAGTTACCAGGGCACATAACTTTTATAAGGATTTTCGGTACAATTCAAACAATCCTTATTTCAAATAAAATTTGACAGGTGGTAGGCCAGTATGAAGAAAAGGTATATTGAAGCGTTAACGGAAGTTGCTGGGCAGGATGAAAGGGTTATGGATGAACTCACTAATATGAAGAAGGTGGGAACAGACATGAAGAATCTTAAGAAAAAAGCACTCGTAGAAATTCACTCTGCTATTAAAAAGTGTGAGGAACTGAAAGAGAACTTAATTAACGCCAGGGATAATTTAAAAGAACCGAAAGATTCTACTGTTAGATTGTTAAACGAGACTATTGAAGAAGTTGAAGAGAAAGAATCAAGGCTCAGGAAGGAACTTAAAGGATTTGAGTAATAAGATTCAAACACAATAAAACATAAAAAGGTAGGTGGATAAAATGGACCGAGAAGTAGCAATCGGAATGGCTATCAGAGCCCGGGATATGTACTCGAGAGAATTAGATGACATGATTCGAAGAATCAAAGAAATGAAACGTAGTTTCGCCGGTACAGCTCGTTCAATGGTAGCTTATGCAAAGAAGGTGGCAGCTGCATTAAAGGCAATGAGAGCAGCTATAATGAAACTCCGTAATGCATTCCGTACCACGCGAAATGTGGCCCTGAAGGCTTTCACGGCAATAGTGGCCCTAACAACAATCCCCATATACAAGTTCGCAAAATTCGAGCAGGCTATGGCCAACGTTAATACCCTGCTTGATGTATCAAGAGAAAAATTCACCCAGATGCGTGATGAAGTCATTCAGGTATCCAACCGGATCGGTGAGAGTGCTGAGACACTATCGACGGCACTGTATGATATAGTTTCATCTGGAGTTAAGGCGGCAAGTTCAATCAATGTATTGAGTTTAGCAGCTAAAGCAGCCAAGGCAGGCATGACTCAGGCTCAAACCGCTGTAAAAGCTGGAATGGCTACAATTAATGCATTTGATTTAGCAATAACAGACCTGAATTCTGTTTTTGATCTGCAGTTTCAGACAGTCCGGAAAGGCGTAATTACTTATGAGCAATTAGCAAATGCGCAAGGACAGCTGTTACCAAGTGCCCGGAAACTGAATGAGAGCCTTGAAAACATGTACGGTTCCCTGGCTTTTGTAACTAAGCAGGGGCTCAGTGCAGAACTGGCAAGTGTATCGTTAGCAAGGGCTTACGATGGATTAATCCAGAAAAGTGGCCAGCTAGCTGATGCAGGGATTAATGTATATGATGAATTTGGCAATTTCCGTGGGATTGTTGATATTGTAGAGGATCTGTCAGCAAGCCTGGAAGGGCTTACTGATGAGCAAATGCAGTCAGTATTAGAAAATGTTGGTTTCGAGATCAGGGCGGCCCGTGCAATCATCCCGATGATCAAGAATATTGATGGCCTGAGAGAATCTGTCTCTGCTATGAATAATTCAACAGGAGCCATGCAGGAAGCTTTTCGTAAAGCTATAGACACTATAGCTTTTCATTTTAACCGGGCTAAAGAGAATGTAGTTAATGCGGTTCGGGAAATGGGGTCAGGGTGGAACACAGAAGTTAATAATATTCTTGATAGTATTTCAGCCTGGGCTGGAGCAATTAGTACATTCGTTAAAAATAACAAAGAAGCAATCAAGTCCATACTGACATTTGCGATTAAGTTGACTGCTACGGTTACCGTATTTGCGACAGTAGGATTGGCTATATTGAGTTTGGCCACAACTACAGGCCAAGTGGCTGCAGGAATAGCTATATTAGCCGCAGCTTGGTACCTGAATCTCTGGGACATTCGGGATATAACAGCTAATGTTGTCAAGGATGTCAAAGAAATATGGGATACTCTAAAAGACTGGTGGAATAATTCAGATCTGGCTCAATTAATCCGGGATATCTGGAATGAAATCGTTAATATTTGGACAGATGATGATTTAACTCTCCCGGAAAAGACTCTTAATACTATTAATTTAACAGCAAAAACAGTTGGAAAGTTAATTGAATCAATCATGTTATGGTGGACCAGCCAGACAATAAACCTGGTAGAAAGAGGCGCCAAACTCTTAGGCCTTAATCCAGATGATCTCTGGATTACACAGTTTTTAAAGGAGCTTAATTCTATTTGGCTTGACAGTACATTAACATTTTCTCAAAAAACAGTTGAGTCTTTAAAATTGATACCAGGTGGACAGTGGTTACTTGATCTAGTTAATGATATTAAAGAAATCTGGAAAGATGAATCATTAAGTTTACCAGATAAAATAATTGGCGTTACAATTGAGGTGTTTGTTGAACTCTGGAAGGGTGGACAAAAAATAGTTCAATCATTCTGGGATTGGATAGACAGTTTATTTGAATCTAATACTTCAATTGAAGAACGGATTGAGCGCTACACCGGCAATACCGGTCTTGGAGAGTTACTCAAATCTATCTATACAGCAGAGGGAGGAGAGAACGCCTCTGTATTATATGGAATGACAAGGTTCCGTGATCAGGGCTATAAATTTGCCAAGGAAGCCAATCAGGAGTTCTTTAACGGATTAACTGAGGCCCTGAATATTAAAGAAGGTTCTGACCAGTATTATGCTGCAGCTGCAGCGACATCAGCCAACCATTACTGGCAGAATTTCAAGAAAGAGTATGAACTTGAAGCCGATACAGCTCTGGCAGATCTATCGAAAGAGATGCGACAGAAATTTGTTGAATTCATGGGGTCCGGGTTTGCACCTCCAGATGCTCACGAGCTAAATCCAAACTGGGACCCGAATGTTACGCGGGAATTGGAGAGAAATCTTCAGACGCCTGAAAACTCTATTGGTAATCTTGATCTAACCATTGATTTTACTATAGGAATTGGGGCAATAACTACAGCAATAACTGCAGCAATAATATTAAAGCGCTTGGTTGCTCAATTAATTGCTCAGGGGGTACTCATAAAAATGGGAGCTCAAATGGCAGCCGGTAGTGCTTTAACTGCGGTTGGAGGCTCTGCCCTTGCATTAGCTAGTGGTTTAACAATTGGAGCTACATTGTCTGTTTTATTCGACCCAGAAGTCACTAATTATGAAGAATGGAAAAAGGACTTCAAGGAAGGAATGGAATTGTTATTCACCAAGCAATTCTGGCAGGATCTATGGACAATAGCTCAATTTGAATGGAAAAATATGATTATTAATATAACCGAGTGGAGCAAGGAACAGTTCAATAAAATATTCTCAAAAGAATACTGGCTTGGTGTCTGGGATAATATGAAGCAGGCATGGAAAGAAACTTGGGCTGACCTTAAGCCAAAGTTCAGTCTTGATGTCCAAAGAGAGAAATCTAACTTATGGTATATGAGTCCACTTGCATTACCCCAGTTAATGACAGAGTGGTTGCAGAATAACTTTGCAACCGGGGGATATGTCTCTGGACCTGGAACTGCCACTTCAGATTCAATCCCGGCTATGCTGTCAAATGGGGAGTTTGTCATCAATGCTCAAGCAGCTAAACGCTGGCGACCTTTCCTTGAAGCAATTAACTCCGGAAATGTACCGGGGTTTAAATTAGGAGGGCAGTTGTCTTATCAGGATTATGTTGTAACTGGTGGTCATGCAGCTGCTAATATGCAGATATTGAGTGCTGCCGGGTTGAGTAATAATAAATTGCTTAACGTCTTGGCTCGGATATCAAAAGACACAGAGCATTTTAAGTATCTTATAGATATTGCAACTGGTTTCAGAGAAGCTAAAGATGAACAAGCGCGGTTGTGGCAACAGTATATTCAGGACGCTGAGAAAGGGAATGAAATTCTTAAACAAATTCGAGACAATCTGGATCCAACACAACCAGCTCAAACTAAAACAGACTGGAATAACTTTCTACCACTGCTTGCCGACCTGGTAGATACAGCAGTGGAGGACTTTGGAGATAGTGTTAGTCAATCGACAGCAGCACTAATTTCCGGAGTAACTGGCGCCATGAGGTCATTCTCCGGGGTAAATGGCGGTTTCTTCGGAACGAAAGATGCACCCGGTGTAATTGGGGAACTCAAGACGGCCTGGTCTGAACTCAAAGGCGGCAATATCCGAGGCGCTCTGGGTTCACTATCCCAGGGAACAGTCCAGGGTATAACAGCAATTCTGGATGGAGTAAAAAATGCAATAATTTCCGGAGTAGAATCCGCAGCTCAGAGAGCAGCCCAGGCGTTCCAGGCGGCGGCCGAGAAGTTCCAGGATGCAGTTAACAAATTCGACCAGTCCATCAGTCAGTCTGGTAGTCTGCAGATGGCATCTTATGATTACCAGGGAGCTATCAATCAGGCGAAGGATACTGCTCAGGCTTACGCTGAATCACTGGCGGCCGAGAGACGTAAAAACGCAACCCGGAAAGGTGCAGGAATTGGTGGTCTCCTGGGTGGTGTGATAGGATTCTTTGTTGGAGGACCAGCCGGGGCAGCCATTGGCGCCGGTATTGGTGGAGCTGGTGGTGCAGCCGTAGGGGCAATGGGTGATTATTACCGTTCCAGCGACTACCAGAAAAAACTCAATGCAATGATGAAAGAAGTCAAGGAGAAGATGAGAGACACCCTTGAATCTGCTTTCGATTTGAGTACTGGGTCCATCACCGGCAATATAAACCAAGCTATACTGGACGCTGCTGGCAGTGGAAAGGATATGGCCAAGCAGGTCGGAATCTCGTTGTACGGTCAGGTCAAAAGTTCACTGGAAAGTGTATTCCTCTGGGCCAATAACAATCTTATTAACGAGATTCTGCGGCCAATGATTGGAGGAATGAAAGACAAGATTATCGGTTCGATAACCAGCGGAGACCAGATTAACTTTGATTCGCTGTTGGATATTAATAAACTGATCCAGGTCGCTCAGAAAGCTGAAGAGTTAGGCCAGAAATTCAGTGAATTCAGGGAGAATCTGAGACAGAGATTGGTTGATGCAGGGTTAAGTGATGATATAATCGATGCCATATTCCCGGTTTCACAGTTGTCTCAGAACATCAGTGAAGCACTCCGGGGAGCTATGGGCACAGCGCTGGAATCTGGAGATTATCGAGACTTCACAAAGTCCATGGGACAGTCGATCTATGACAATGCCCGCCAGGGACTTATCCAGGCGTTCATGGAATCGGAAGTCTACCAGCGGATGTTCGCGCAGTGGTTTGATACAGCCAATATTAACTTCTCTGGCAATCTGGAGCAGGATTTTGGACTGATCCAGAACATGCTCACTACTTTGCAGGATAGATTGCGGTCTGCCGGGCTGGATTTTAATTATACCAGGTTGGCTGCCGAAGGATCTGCCGGAACCGGTGGAACTGGCACGATTGAAAGTGACAATTATTATGCTGGAGCAGATACTTCGGGCAATGGTGCTACTACGATTAACAATAAGTATATCTTTGCTCCTCATGATAATATGTTCTTCGGTTCTGACAAAGAGGATCTGTTCAGAGAGTTTGAAGAGTGGAGACGTAAAAAAGATGATGATAGTGCTTAAATAACTTAAGAGAATCGGGCATAATAGTAGTGAGAGCTTTCAGAAAGGGGGCCAGGTGCGTTCCCTGGTCCTCTTCAAATAATATGAATTGAGGTGAAATCATTGCCCGATAAAAATGGTGGAAATAAAGATAATAAGAATAAAAAGATGGATGGTATAACATATCCTATTGATTTAAATTCAATTGATCCAGAAATAAAGCGGAAATATAATTTAGAAGAACGTTGGAAAAATGCATATAGGATACTTGCTCGAGGGGGAATGCGTGCTCTTGAAGCAGAAAGGAAAAAGCTTAAAGAGATGGAGAAGGACTCAAATAGCAAATTGGGTGGTGAAGACGGTTCACACGAGACTTAATAATAAGTCATACTGTATTCGCCTGTAATACAATAAAAATAAAATGGGGAGGAATTTAAATGTCATTAGTAATAATGAAAGTTGTGATTGACAGAAAAACCGGTGAAAGAATTAGTGAAGAGATAGTCGATCATAATCCTGACATCACTGAAGAGGAATTCTATGGTCCATTAGCTGAAATTTTTTATAACGATTTTAAAAAGAAATGTTTTAACGGTGAGATTTTTTAAGTATTAATTTTAGGGTATCAAAAAGGTATCAAATTAACTATCAAATAACTATCAAGCACCTTTTATGGGGGTACCCTTAATAAGACCTATTATGCCGGCAACTGTAGAGGGTATCATATCACCAAATAACTACGTTATCTTTTTTACTTATAATTATATCATCATTGGCCAGAGTAAGATTTAAAAAATATTTTATTTGTCAGGTACTATTTCCAGTATTTCATTAAAGTCATTAATATTTAAAGCCAGCATAATTTCTTTAAGGGTATTAAACTGAATTCCATTAGTTTCACCCTGGGCCATTTTGTAAATTGCTGTATAACTTAAATCAGTTTTCTTGGCTAACCAGTACATTGATTTATCTCTTGCATCCAAGATTTCTTTAATTTTTAATTTTACCATTAGATCACTTCCCTTAATATAATTATAGAACATATATAAATAAAAAACAATATAAACATGAATGATATAACTTGACATATATTAAGTATAGATATATAATAATGAATAAGGATGAATTAAAACATACTGAAAAGGGAGGAAAATAATGAAAAATGAACTTTTACCAAATACAAAAGAGGTTCTTAAGGAATGTATTGAGGAGTCCAGAAAAAGCTTGCCGTTTTCATTAACGCCAAAGGATTTGGAGAAGTTATTGCCTTTCGGATCGACAACAATAAGCGACATGCTTGTCAAGTTTGACTATCCTGAGCCTGATCCCGAAAGGGCAATACCTAATCGTAAGATTGGAGGAAAACGTGTAATTCCGAGAGACTGGTTTCTTGCATGGTATTACGGTTATGAAGTTCAGGGAGAGCTTAGTAATATTTATCAGGTTAGAGTCGGTTAGATATTCCATTAAGTAGAAATGGAGTGTAAGCAAGTGAAGCTATCAGAGCACCAAACATTTGAATCTGTCCTGGGGTTAAATAAAGAGGTCATAGAAACTTATCAGGATAATCAGGGATTCTTCATCCGTTTAGCGGGTGAAGAATCCTGGAAAAAGGTAAATTTAACAGGTAATTATTCAGTCCAAAATGACCCTAATGGTGGTTATAGGATGGTTCAACAGAGCACGCAAGTTGATTTGTCTATTAAGAAGGAAAACTGCAATCAAAAACCTGAAAGAGGGGATTTATAATGATGGGTATTAAACCCAAGAGTAAATATGAAAGTTTAAGTTTTGTTAATAAAGTTAATACAGTAGGATCTCTTACAGTTGTGGATGCCGAATTAGATTCAGTTGATGGTTTTTTTATAAATGAAGATGAAGACCGGCAGTTATTAGTTGTGAATAGTAATTTACCTGAGGAAAGAAGGAATGAAGTTATTGAAGAATACAAAAGCCAGCCTGATAACTTCAAAAAATTATATGAAGCTATCGGCTGACCTACCAATTTCATTATAACACATTCTGCCCGGGTTTTGTAGCCCGGGCCAGTTAGTTAAATAATTCCACTTTAAAATCTAATCTTGTTAATATATAGAAAGGAGCATTAATCATGGCCAGAGGTAATGGGGAAGGAACTATTGTTAAACGGAATGATGGCCGGTGGATGGGCGCAGTCACTATTGGAGTAAATCCCAAGACAGGAGCACCGAAACGGAAGTATATATATGGTAAGGAACGCAAGGAAGTAGCCCGAAAAATGACCGATTTAAAGAAGGAGTTATTTGATGGGACCTATGTTGAACCAAGTAATATGAAGTTATCTGAATGGCTAGACAGTTGGATTGAAGGCCGCAAATCATCATTAGCATATAGCACTTACAATAACTATAAAGTTATGATCAGGAATCATTTAAAGCCAGAAATTGGTGATTTAAAGCTGAAAGAACTGAAAACCCGGCAGGTCCAGGAATTGCTCAATTATAAACTGGAAGAAGGCAGGATAGATGGAGATGGTGGTTTATCCCCCAGGACTGTTAAATATATTTATCAGACATTACACGCAGCCCTTGAGCAGGCCATTAAAGAACGATTGATAACTAACAATGTCTGCAAGGCTGTTGAAGTCCCCAAAAAACAGGATGAGAAGCAGTTGCATACCTGGGATAAAAGTCAGGTTAACAAATTTCTGGAGACTGCCAGGGGGTATGATTGCTTTATACTCCATTATCTAGCATTAAATACTGGTATGAGAAGAGGGGAATTATTGGGATTAAAGTGGAAGGATATTTCACTTGATAAAAGAAGAATCGAGGTTAATAGGCAACTTGTCCGTACAGATCAGGGCTTGATATTTAAGAAAGTTAAAACTGCTGCGGGAAATAGGACCATACCCATAACAGATGATGTTGTGACAGAATTAAAAAGGCATAAAATAAAGCAAGGGGAAAACAAACTGGCATTAGGGGAAGCATATAATAAAAAAAATGATCTAGTTGGAAGCAATAAAATAGGAAATCCTATAGACCCCAGGAACTTGTTTAGAGAGTTTAAAAGGGTCATTAAAGAAGCCGGACTTCCAGAGATAAGATTCCACGATACCCGCCATACCTTTTCAACATTATTTTTACAGAATGGCGGTTCTATAAAAATACTGCAACAGATCCTCGGTCATTCTTCAATTACTGTTACCATTGACACTTATTCACATGTTACTGAAGAGATGCTCATTGAAGCTGAGAAGAAAATGAAGACCATGTATTTAGTTACTGGATCTAAAAAACAATAAAATAAAAGCAAGGCAGATAATCAAAACCCCTGGGGGGAAACCTGGGGGTTTTTTGACAACAATACTGACAACAATGTATCTTTAAAACCAGTTAAATAGGTTTGGGAAGTTGGAAATAACTGACATCATAAAGGCGCATGAAGCCTACAATATCAGCAATTATGAAAATAGATTACGTTAGTTTTAGAGCTTGTCCAGTTCCTCTTAATCAGGGGGTTCGGGGTTCGAGTCCCCGATGGCCTACCATTTTTGTGTCTTGAGAGTGTTGTGACGGGGATTAGAAGGGTTGCTCTTCGTAGAAAACTTAATAAAAAGCCAAAATTTAACCACTGATTCTGACCCGGTTTTTAGGGTAGTCAGTGGTCTTCTATTTTGGAAAATTATAATAACGATATTGATATTTATTTTTTGACGGGGAGGGATTAAAATTGGATTATCCCAGTGTAAAAAATATTAAAATATCTGATCAAATTATCAGCAAGTGGCAAAACATAGTAAATATACTGGCTGATTTAATTAATGTTTCTGTTGTTTTAATAATGAAAGTTAATCCTCCGTATATAGAAGTATTCCGTTCAAATCAGTCAGAAGGAAGCCTTTATCATGTTGGGGATAGAGACCATTTGGCAGAACTCTAATGTAAAACAGTTATTAAAACTGATGAAAAATGGAATAATAGTCCTGATATTGAACAGGGAATGATATCTTATCTTGGATTTCTACTATCAGTAAAGAAGATAAAAAACTGTACCGCAAGGAGAATAAACCCAGCGTCAGACAAACACAAATTTTAAGAACATATAACTATATCTAGAAGAACAAATATATTCAAAACATTTTTACTAATAAAAAATAACGTTTCTTTAATGAATAGTTTCTCTGATAATTGCCAATAATAACCAATAATAACCTAAAGAAGTAAAAAAGCGGTGATGATGTGTTTAAAAAATTTTTGCGGATATTCGAGTTTTTAAAATTAAAGCGGCAGAACGATAATAAAGAAAAGAACCAGGCTGAAGAATTGTTGCCGGAAAGTATTGATAAGGTTAAAACACTTTTACTAGAGATCTTCAGCGAATGCAGTGATTTTAATCTTCGAGAGGTTGTGCTGCCAGCAAAAAACCATACCCGGTTGGTTATTGCCTATCTGGACGGGTTAGTTGACAAGGACCTGATTAATCGGGATGTTATAAAACCAATTATGATGGAGTCTACCTGCGAAACAGATATACCGGGAGATAATAACTATATAGATGTTATAAATTACCTCAAAGAAAAAGTATTAAGTGTCAGTGAAATATCTGATGTTACCCGGCTTAAGCCGGCAGTCAACTTAATTTTAACAGGAGATACTGTAATATTTGTGGACGGGAAAAGGGTTGCCCTGAAAGTGGGAACCTGGGGCTGGGAAACCAGGGGTGTGGAAGAACCGGATACAGAGGTGGTTGTCCGTGGACCCAGGGAAGGGTTTACCGAGACCCTCAGGACAAACAGTGCTCTGTTAAGAAGGAAGATTAAAAATCCCAATCTTAAATTCGAAATGATGACTCTGGGCAAACAGACAAACACAGATATCTGCATCTGTTATATTAAAGGTTTAATCCATGAGGACATTGTCCGAACTTTGAAAAGACGCCTGGAAAAGATTAAAACAGATGCTATCTTAGAATCGGGTTATCTTGAGGAATTCATTGAAGATGCACCCTTTTCAATATTTCAGACAATAGCTAATAGTGAGAAACCGGATGTAGTCGCCGGTAAGATTCTGGAAGGCAGAGCAGCAGTTATGTGTGACGGAACCCCCTTTGTGCTGACAATGCCCCATCTATTTATCGAATCGCTTATTTCAGCTGAGGACTATTATTCCCGTCCCTATTTTTCCACCCTGGTACGCTGGCTCAGGTTGCTGGCTTTATTGATAACCAGTTCGCTGCCGGCTTATTATGTGGCTTCGGTAGCCTTCCATCAGGACGTGATTCCCTTTAAATTGATGTTAACTATCGCTCAGTCAAGAGAGGGGATTCCCTTTTCAGTGTTTACCGAAACCCTGTTGATGGGCGTTACCTATGAGCTGTTACGAGAAGCGGGAGTGAGAATGCCCCGTCCAATTGGTCAGGCAATCAGTATTGTGGGGGCATTGGTACTGGGGCAGGCTGCAGTCGAGGCAGGGATTGCCAGCAATCCGGTGATAATGGTGACTGCTATAACAGCCATTACAAGTTTTATTTTGCCGCCGCTGGGAGGGACAATTCCCATTATCCGTATTTTTTTGCTTATCGCTGCCAATATAATGGGATATATGGGGATAATGCTGGCCTATATTATTATCTATATTCACATGTGTACTTTAAGATCCTTTGGCATCCCGTATATGGCCCCCTTTTCTCCCCTCTATGGTATGGACTTAAAAGACACCTTTATCCGGGTGCCCATCTGGGCAATGTGGTTTAGACCACGTTCATTGATGGTAGACCACTTTGACTACATTGAAAAGGGCTACCGGATGAAGAGGGATATCAAGACAAAAGAGGACTAAAAAAATGAGCAACCATGTAATCTATATCATTGCTTGATAAAGCAATCCGTTAAGTTAAGCCGGTCAAGACAAAGTGGTGTTAAAGATGATAAAAATCGTTAAAACAAAAATCCAAATAAAAAACAAGCAGATCATTTTGTTTATTATACTGTTCAGTTTGACTTTTCTTTTATCAGGTTGCTGGAATAATGTTGATTTATCAGAAATAGCCATAGTCACCGCCGTGGGGTTTGACAGGACAGATAGGGGAGATATTTTGTTAACCCTGCAGATGGTCAAACCGGGTACTATTAAAGCTATAAGTCAGGGTAGTACGGAAGACCCGGTCTGGGTTTATTCCTCCACCGGAGAGACGGTTTTCACAGCCATCAGGAATCAGTTGACAACCTTAAACAGAAAGGCTTATTTCAGCCATGTACAGTTAATGATTATCGGGGAAGAGGTTGCCAGGGAAGGGGTTACAGATATCTTCGATTTATTTGAAAGGGATAAAGAGACAGAAAGGATGGCCGACCTTTTAATTACCCGGGGGATTACCGCCCGGGAGGTTCTTCAGGCCCAGAGTGAGTTAGAGAATATACCGGCCTTGCATATTAGGTCAATACTTAAAAACAATGATGCCCTGGCCAAGATAAAAAAGACCACATTTTTTGATGCCGTCAGGCGCATTCGTATCCGGGGCAATTCACTGGCCATCGGGGTTATTCAGAAACAGGAAAATAAAGATTCCCAAGAAGATAGTGGAGGTAAAAAACAGGATGAAGGCAAACTGGAAATCAAGGATCTAAAGATTGAGGGAACTGCTGTAATAAAAAAGGGTAAACTGAAAGGCTATCTGGATCCCTTTGAAACCAGGGGATTGATTTTTGCCATCGATGAGGTGCAAAGCGGGATTATTAACGTCGACAATCCCCTTGAAGTGGGTAAAAAGGTGGCCTTTGAAATAGTTAAATCCAGCGGGAATATTAAGGGAGAGGTCAGGGATGATGAGTTAAAGTTAATGATAGAGGTTAAAGCTTCGGGAAGAATGGCCGACCAGCAGGGGAAAGGTGATCTGACAACACCGGAAATGGTTAAGGAGATGGAAAGTAGGGTGAAGGCTGTGATTAAAAAGAATATCCAGGATGCAGTTGACAAAGCCCAACAGGATTACCAGAGTGATTTCTTCCGCTTTGTAAAAATAGTCTACGGTGATTATTATGAGTACTGGGAGAAAATAAAGGATAACTGGGAAGAGGTCTTCAGTAATGCTCCGGTGGAAATTAAGGTTCAGTGGACAACTACTAGTTCATCTTTGATTAAAAAATCCGGGCAGCCTTATACAGATGCTGGGAAGTGATTAATATGTTATTTCTATTAATAGCTGTATTTATCTTAATTACCTTGTTAGATTTAAAGGAGTTACTGGGGTTAAACAATAAACCGGTGGCAGTAATCTTATATTCAATTATTATGCTTTGCGGTTTAACTATTGGTATCCTCTTAATACTGGACAGGGCACCTCAAAGCCCGGCTGTATTAATTGAGAAGATTATTGGTTTGCTGCCAGGGAGGTAATACATGTGTTAGTCGAGAAAATATCCAGATTTCAACTAGCTGTTTTGATAATGGGTTTTTTGTTTGGGGTTGTAATAAACCCGGCGTCGGCAGCTAAACAGGACTGCTGGATAGCTTATCTGGCCAGCTGGGTGGGGGGTTTTTTTTTATTAGGCGGTTATGTATTGATTGCTAACCTCAATTCCGGGGAGACACTAATCGGTATCCTGGAGAAAAACTTCGGAAGGATTATCGGTAAAGCTATTGCCCTATTATATATCTGGTATTTTATGCACCTGGCCGCCATCGTTATCAGAAATTTTGGAGAATATATCGTCATAACAGATTATCCCGAGACCCCAATTACTTTTACAATTATAATAATGATAATAACCATAGCTTATGCGGTGCGCAGCGGGCTGGAGGTTATGGCCAGAACAGCAGAATTCTTCATTCCGATTATCCCGGTGATGGTAATTCTGGTTACGGCATTTTTATTTCAATTTTTTGATATTAACAGTTATAAACCGATGCTTGTCAGGGGACTGGGTCCGATTATAAAAACATCAATTGTTCTGCTGGGGTTTCCCTTTGGTGAACTGGTAATATTTTTGATGGTCTTTCCAGCCTTGAATAGGAAAAAAGATCTCCTAACGACATCATTTCTGGCCTTGTTTGTTATGGGTACGGTTTTATTAATAATCTTGCTAAGGAATTTCTTTATCCTGGGAGCTGATATGTTATTCGAAACAATTTTTCCTTCAACAATCACCACCAGACTAATACCCGGGTATAATCTTGATGCTGTGGTAGCTGTAAACTACTTAATAGGAGGCATGTGCAAGGTTTCTATCTGTATTTATGCGGCAACTCAGGGATTGGTTCAGGTTTTTAATCTAAACAGATATAAGCTGTTTGTACTACCGGTCTCCGCTTTAGTAATAACAGTAGCAATCTGGTTGTATGACAGTACATTTGAAACAATACGCTGGTCTGTCGAAAACTATTTTATCTATTCTTTTCCCTTTCAAATTATGATACCAGGGATTGTGTTAATAATATCGATAGTAAAGCGTGCAAGTGATAACTCACAACAATTATAAAAAGAATCATAATCTACTTTTGAAAGAAAATATTTTATACCACAAATACAAGTGACACAAACAAATAAAATCTAGGTATCAGACATAACATATTTACCTATAGTTTTGGAGAGTTGGTAATAAATGCAGATATCCGTAATTTAATAAAAGATTTTATTTATGAAGAGCTCTATGTGGTTAATAATATAACAAAATATGGTAAAGTTAAAGGCTGGAAATCATTGGCTCCTCAATTTAGAAATAGTTAATTCTTAAATTGCAATCTGTTCTCCCATTATTGCAAAGAAGGCCTCTACTACTTCTGGACAAAATTGACTTCCATTATTATCTCTAAGTTCTTCTAAAGCTTTATTTATAGGTAGATGTGAGCGGTAAGGTCGATTAGAGCGCATAGCATTCCAGCTATCAGCCACACATAAAATCCGGGCTATCAAAGGTATTTCATCTTCTTTTAATCCATAAGGATAACCACTTCCATCCCAGCGTTCATGATGGTATAGAATTATTTCTGCTATTTCCTTCAACCTACCAGAATGTTTTAAAGCCTGATAACCCCATATGGGGTGTTTTTTTATCTTATTATATTCTACACTGGTTAAAGGACCATTTTTAACTAAAATAGTTTCAGGAATTAAGATTTTACCGATATCATGGATCATACCGGCCCAGTACGCTTTTTCTACTTCCTGGTCAGAAAGGTTCATTTCTCTGGCGATTTTTCTTGATAATTCAGCAACTTCCCTGGAATGCCCATCTGTATATGTATCATGTAATTCAAGAAAACCGGTAATAGCAACGATTAATTCTTCCTGGAATTCTTCCTCAACTTGATGATATTTTTGAATCTTGAAAAAAACACTGGCCAGACTGCTGAAAGCTGACATGGTTCTATGGCTATTTTCATCAAATTTTTGTTTGTGACGCTTATCTATCAATAAACAGATAACCCCTGCTTTTTCCTGACCATTATTAAAACTTACAATTATAGAATCATTTATTTCTCGCAATAGTTTTTGATATCTCTCATAAAATTTACTGTTTTCAAATGCTGAGATATCATCTTTAAAAAGCTCAGTTAATGTTTTAATACCATTAATTTTATTTACGAAACTTTTTTTCAAGTTAAGTTGATTTAATTTTTCAATCTCATAGTCAACTGAATCAATAAAAACTAAATTATCATCGATTATTCTGGCGATTGCCCCCTGATTAGCTTTATCAATTAATTTTAGAGCTGTATTTAAGAGATCAGAAAGAAAAAGGTCCGTATTATCTACCGATAAACTGTTCAACCCTGAAGTTATGTTGATCATTTTCTCTATATTATTTGCCAGCTCATTAATTTCGTTGTAAGATTCTTCCAACTCTTTATTGAGTTCTTTAAATTCTTCGTTATCTGCCTCAAGCAATTGATAACTTTCACTTAATTTTTCTTTCTGTCTCTGTAATTCCTGATTAGCTTTGCTGATTTTCTTATTTAACATTCTAAATTGCTCATTATCTAAGGCCAGTAATTCATGACTTGATTTTAGTTTTCGTTGATGCATTCTGATATTTTTGAAGGTTCTATGGAGAATAAGATAAAATAGATAGGCAGTAATTAAAACGTAGAATATTCCTTTATAAGATTGAAACCTGTTAATCATGTTCTGGTCTTTAAAAAATAATAATAGAAAATAATCGGAAAAGAATATCCAGCCGAGTCCGATTATTATATATAAAAAAGTAATCCTGGTTTCCTTTTTAAATTTCATACAGAACACCCCGTTTATTCCAGTAAATATACTTATATTACCAATATTCGTTATAAAGACCTAAAGACCTTCATTAACCAGGTGTTAAAAGAAATTTTATTTGCGGTAAATGGAGTTTTTTAGTAGAATAGTACTTAAGTCCTAATGAATTTGTAATGTGTCTTGTAAATAATAACCTAAAAAAAGGAATTTCAGTAATTATGTAGAATTAACATTATATAAATTAAGTTCAAGGGAGAGAAGAAATTGATAAAAAAGGCTGCGATTATTTACTGGTCAAAGACAGGAAATACACGGAAGGTTGCTAATGCAATAAAAGAGGGATTATTAGAAAGAGACATCGACATAGAAATAATGGAAGTTAATCAGGCTCAGGATGTTGATTTTTTAAACTATGATCTGGTCTGTCTGGGAACCCCTGCTTATCACTGGAGTCCACCTCAGGAAGTTGATGGAGATATCCGGGGATTACCTACAGATAAAAATCTGGAAGAGATAAAAAGACGGATAGTATGTGATCTGGGAGGACATTAAATGTTATTTATTGGTACAAAAACGAAAAATAATGATGTTCGTCCGGGAAATTTTAACTGGATTTATACCTTAAAAGTATTACTTATTCTGGTCTGTATAGCTGTATTTTTTGATAACCCTGGTAACAGTATAATGTTTTCCATATATCCTCTGGAAGAAGCAGCAAGACTGAGTCTGCGTCCTCCTGTCATCATTTTTGGAGGTATCTTACTGGGGCCCCTATGGGGGGGAGTTATAGGTGGGCTGGTTGATCTAATTTCTTTTTTTATCTGGCATAGTGACCTGGAGTATATGTTTGTCTTTACCCTGATTACGATTTTAAGGGGATTTATGGCTGGCTATATATACAATTATATGTTCAATAAAATGAGTTTAAAAGCAGTTTTTATTTCGATTACTGTTTCTCATTTACTGGTTTCAGCTCTGGCTATCCCAATGGTACTTAACAGGGCTTATGGTGTCCCACTACTTGATAACATGGTGCTCCGTTTGGCAATTCAATTGTTTACAATACCGGCCTATACATTAATTACATACTATATTCTCAGAGCAATGAAGGAATCAAAAGAATTACAAGCACTTCATCTTAAGATGAAAAAGATGATAAAGACAGATGAATTAACAGGAATTTTCAACCGGAGATACTTTATGGAATATCTGGAAAGAATGTATTCTCTGGCCCAGAGAAAATCACATTCGATTTATCTGGTTATGGCCGATATAGATAAATTTAAAAATATTAATGACTCCTATGGACATAATGTTGGAGATGAAGTTTTAATAGAAGTAGGTAAAGTTTTTAAGGAGGAAACAAGAAAAGAGGATATGGCAGCCAGAATAGGGGGAGAGGAGTTTGCTATACTTTTAACAGAAACTAATTTGATAGATGTCATAAAGGTTGCAGAGAGGATTAGAAAAAGAATAGCTCAGCTAAGAATACCACCTGTGAAAAATAAAATTACAGTCAGCCTGGGTGTAACCCAACTTCAAAACAATGATAGTATAAAAATTTTCTTAACCCGAGCTGATAATGCCCTCTATCTAGCAAAGAACTCTGGCAGAGATAGGGTTAAAAAGATATTATAGATTCTTTAAAATAAATTCTGCTTTTCTTAGATTACCCTTTATATAATCGTCAATTAAGGATTTATAAACATCCTTAGAAGATTTTGAATCTAGTATATTTAGATTAACCTTCATTAGATAATCAATATATTCTTCATATATATTCATCTCAATGAAGTCCTGGCCGATATTGTCTAAAACCTTCTGTTTTACGGACATGCTGATAATAATAAGATTAAGTTTATTAGCGATACTCATATTTTTCAAAACAATAAACCTCCTATTTAATAATAATGGATGTCATTATCATTAAATCTATTTAGACTATAAACCAACTGATATAAACGGTAATTAAATGTATTATTTTGATTGTTTTTTTGATAAGATAGAAAAGAGGTTAAAAATCCCTTTTTCTGTCAGTTTAGCTACCAGTGGGTTAAAATCATTATACAAAACATAGAGTAAAGAGCTGGAGTTAAAGCGGTGGTAGCTTTTTCTCCGGCTTTTTAAATTAAATATTATCTTTTTCACCGATAATATATAGTAAAAAATCCTTTAACTGTATACTCAGTCCTTCAGCAATTTTTCCCAGTGTCTTCATAGTAGGATTTTTTTCTCCACTTTCAAGTTGACTGATAAAAGCCTGAGATAAGTTGGCTTTTTCGGCAAGTTCTCTCTGAGAAATGTGTTTCTGCATGCGGACTTTATATATTTTTTGCCCCACGTTTATATCCATATTTTTACCACCTTTAATTATATTATATGACTAAATGTAATATATTTCAAGCAAAATATTACTTTTAGTTATACAATAACAGAAAATGTTTGATTTTAGTAAAAATTGGTGATATATTAAAATTAGTACATAACTATAGTTATGCTTATATAAAGGGGAGATAAAATGAATTTAGGTCAAAGAATCAGAGAATTAAGGAGAAGCAGAGGGATAAGTCAGAAACAACTGGCTGAATTAACTGGTTTAAGTCAATCCTTTATCAGTACCATTGAAAGAGGTGAAAAAAATATTTCTATAAATTCACTCAAAAAAATATGTTCAGCTCTGGGGATGAGTTTATCTGAGTTTTTTAATAGAGATAATTTGCATAATGGAAGTAACAGTGTTATAAATAAAATGGATGAATTATTTGAAGAGATAATGAAATTAACACTAGAAGAAAGGTCAATTCTTAGAGATTTTTTGGCCTCTATAAATCAAAGAATCAATAATCATGATTAGTTGAGAGGATGGTTTTTATGTTAAAGGAAAATTCTATCCAGGAGTTAAACCAAAAGATTAGTAGTCAAATGACACCTGTCCCGGCTGGAGGTACTACAATAGCATTAAATGGAGCCCTGGGTGTTTCTCTGGTTAAACTTGCATTCAGTGTTAGTCAGAATGAATGGAGTGATGATCTAAAAGTTCAATTTCAGGGATTACTTATTCAGCTGGAGAAGGCTGAAAAAAAATTTTTGCAACTGATGGATGAAGATGTTCAGGCATATGACCTGAATTCAAAGAATAATTTCAGAGTAAAGAAGGATTTAAAAAAATTAGTAGATGTTCCAGCCCAGGTGATTGAAAATGCCCGGAAGGTATTGGCCTATGCCAGAAGTATAGATCCTTATTTAAAAGAGGTGGTCAAGGCAGATTATGAGGTTGCTGTTTATAATCTTTTAACCTGTATTAAAGGGGGTAAATCAATAATAGAGAGTAATCTTCAAAATCTAACCTTTGAACCACAATACATAAAAGAAATAAAATCAAGAATTAATTCTTGACAAACCGTAAAAAGTATATTAAACTATTAATAGTAGCAATCATTACTGATAAGGAGTGATTTAAGTGAAATTGAGAGATATTTACAAATGTAATGTATGTGGTAATGTGGTTGAGGTTATTTATGGTAACACAGAATCGTTAGTCTGCTGTGGAGAAGATATGGAAAAACTGGAAGCTAAAACAGAAGATTATACAGTTGAAAAACATGTACCGATGGTAGAGGAGACCGATGAAGGTGTAGAAGTAATAGTTGGTTCTACCCTGCATCCCATGGAAGAAAAGCACTACATTACTTCTATCGAAGTATTAACTGCTGATAAGGTTCTACGGGCAGAGTTAAAGCCAGGTGAAGAGCCTAAAGCAGAGTTTGCTGTAGATAAAGAAGAGATAGAAGATGTCAGAGAGTACTGTAATGTACATGGTCTCTGGAAAGCTTAAAATTACATAAGTGATTGATTAATAACTGTCACAGGATCTCTCTATCAGAGGTCTGGTGACAGTTTTTTCTTTTATTAAAATAAACGGTGCTGCCCCAAACTTAAGGCAGCACCTATTCTATAAATTGTTATATTATTTAATTCTGTCTTTTAATTTCGATGGGACGGCTGAACTGGATTGACATATCAGGAGCATCTTCTGTCATACCAATCCCCACTGACAGGTCATAAGATGAAGTGCTTCCCCCATCAGCAAAGCTACCGCCCACATAGAACATAGCGGAATTTACACCTGTTTCAGGCTGTCTTACACCATCCTCTCTAGTTTGTGTGGTAACGGCTTGTTCTAGCCTGGCATTAATGGAAAATCTGGGGTTAAGGGCATAGGCCATTCCTAATGAATACTGAATAGTATCTCCGGGGTCAACAGCATCATTTTCCAGATTCCAGTAGTAATTAGCACTTCCAAATAACACTACCGGGTCCAGAGGCATCATATGGGACACTCCAGCTCTGATTCCCAGGTGACCGCTTCCCAGTGGAATTTCATCATCACCTACATCACTGACTCCTGTTGTAGTTTTAACTCCCAGGGTTACAGTGGTATTTTTTATAGGTGCTGCTGCATTCAAATTGATCCTGATATCTCCCAGTCCCATACCATCAACAGTGGATTCTTCATATTCATCTCCATTAATGTTATCACGATCTAAAACATAATCCCGCCGGTAACTGTAAGGAATAATAAATTCAATATTTTTCTCCGGAGAGCCGCATCTAACAATTAAGGAAGGCATTATAATGTCTCTTTTGACTTTAGTAACTTCAATTTCACCAACAGTTATAACATTATAAACAGTATAACCATTTAATAAAAGCTGGTTGTTGGAACTATGGGTATATGTAACATCCCACTGTAACTCGACTGGCACTTTGGCTCCGGCCATCTGAGGTACCAGTATTAACATAATAGCTAGACAGAAAATAATTGCAGTTTTTTTAATCATTTTCATACCCCTTTCTTATATTGGTATATATATAGTTCGCAAAAAAATGGAAAATTCCTGCAAAAAAAATATCATTAAATATTTACTTAAAATAGAGGTAATCCCCCCGGTAAAAAGGGGGATTACCAGTTTAGAAAACTTTAAAGTGGAGGTAACTCGAATTGCTGGTCTGAAAGATTTATTGTAGTAGTACCATAAGTATTTATTATACTTAGATCAAGATCAAGGTAGACACAAATCCAGTTACGATCTCCGGGAACCTGAATTACGGAAATTAAACCTGAGGCATCCTTAAAAGCACCATCGGATATATCACTATAGGTGAATTGTGCACTATCAATATCAGCATCAAAATCGAGATTATCGATATTTCTGATAAAAAAACGCCCCTGACCACTAACTTCAGATAGTTCATCATTTGAGAGTGTTGTAAAGTCAGCCGGCAAATCAAGTGCCAGAGCAGAAACCCCCAGGATAAACATAAACACTGAGACTAAAATTAAAGTTGAAAACTTGAAAATATTTTTCATTATTTTTCCTCCTTTTACTCAACTTGAATAAAATGTTTAAATTTCTAATCTAAAATTTAAGAAGTTTAAAATAAATTAAAATTCTGATGGAATAAAGGGTATTACTCTCCAGTTATTTCTGTTGAATCTACTAACCTCTAGCCTGGTCGGAGCAGTCAGTGGCATATATTTCTGATAATTTGAAACTGGTTGCTGTTTGCCTTCTATTGCCAGCAGAATGCCATTCCACTGCTTAATAAAATCTGATTTTGAAATAGTTATATTACCCATTGCAGGATCGGCAACAAGAATGCTGTCCTTCAGAACTTTCCTGACTACTACAAAGTGTGGAATATCACCGGTTTCCAAAAGGACTATTGAGGGAATACTGAGCTGGGCCAGGGCAGCAAGGGAACCGCTGAGACCAAAAGCTGAATAACCCCATTTTTCCGCAGCGGTTTTAAGTTCCAGTAATGAAAAACCTTCACCTGCTATAATTTCTTCTTTAGTTCTGCCATTGACCATACTTTCAATGATAGCTTCTTCTTCTACCGGGTCTCCATAATAATACTGGAAGATTGTAGCCAGGGCAGCTGAACCACAGCTAATATCTAATTTCTGTTTTACTACTCCTCGAAATTGAATTTCTGTATAACTTTCAATCTCTGTATTCATACGTAACCCCATAGTAGATACTTTAAAGGTTACCGTCCCTGCACTGGCAACATAACTGGTTATTAGTAATATTAGTATAAACAGGAAAACAACTTTAATACTCTTCATATCATGTCACTCCCAACAGGTATTTTTATGATTCAGGCGGGGCAGTTTAACCCCGCCTGTTCACTTTACCCAAGAGTTTAAAAATACTTATATTAATAGGTAACTACTGTGTAATCTCCCATTCCGTCGACATCAGATACAAAATTCGGGAGTTCGACCTGAACATTGAGACCGGCCTGGAGAATATTGCCGTTACCGGAAGACATCTGAACAGTGGTAATACCTGTTGCATTCTGGAAAGCTTCTCCAGAAATTTTGTCAAAACGCTTGTCGTAATCGTCAAAAGATACGGTTTTATAAATTTTAGCATTAACTTCTTGCAGGTCTGCATCACAAACATCATTCAAGACTAGAACATTTTGTGCAGACTGGAGAATGTTACCATTACCGGCAGACATCTGAACTGTTGTAACACCGGTTGCATTTTCGAAGGCTTCGTCATCAATTTTATCAAATCTGATTCCGTAATCTTCTTTACTGACCGGGCCGGTTGCCTCAACTTTCAACAGGGCAAATGTATCTTCCCAGTAACCGAGGTCAAAGTCATGATAATATCCTCCACCTACCAGGAAACCGCTCAAATAATCACCGTGAACTCCAATTCCAACTCCGAACCCTAAGTCAGTTTTATCAATGAAAAGGGCTTCTTCATTACTATAAACAGCAACTACTTCCATTGCACCTATTGTGGCATCAAGGTCACCATCAGATCTGGCTGCTACTGGCAGAGCCAGAGCCAGTACAAACATAACCATTACACCCAGAATCAATAATTTTTTCATTTAATACACTCCTTTTGTTTTTAAAAGATGTTTTAACTTAATACAGTGACAGAGAAAATTACTTTTTAATTCCAATCGGACATCTCTTACCGGCCCCTCACCTCCTTAAAAAGAAAGTTTTTATGATTTTTATATACTTATGATTTATGAATCCCAGTTTCTAAAAGCAAAGTTAGCCTGTGGTTGGTCAGTGGTTTTCATGGCCTCATTCATCAACATGATCATCTCCAGGAGACTGCGGAAGTATCTGGTTTGTTTACCTTCCAGCCACTGTATTTCTCCCTGCCAGCTGGTATTATCACGATATATTACACGTATATTAAAGGTGGAATTACACCGCAGGCCATTTATTGGACAAATACCATTCTGGACATTCATCTATGTTCACCCTCTTCCGGGTATCTTTAATTCTTCAACTTATTATAAGTGTAACAAGAAAACATCTCAGGGTTATCATCTAAAAATCTCATATTAATTTAATTTTGAATAAAATTCAATCACACAGCATGAGGAAATAAGATAATATTACAATAAATAACAGTAAAATACTGGGAATATTCATGTTTACATCATAATTAAATCACATATTAATCACAAATTATAAATTATTTTCGAAAAAGTGTAGATTTTTCCCATATCCTATGGTATAATGAAGAAGATAAATAAAAGGACATGTTTTATTATTAGAGTAATAATAATTTTTTTAAAATAAAAAACCAGCAGAAAAAGGAGGCATTTAGCCGTGAAAAAACTAATTTCCATTATTGTAATGTGTCTACTGGTAGTTGTATCGTTGGCTTTTTCAGTTGCAGCAGCTCCACAGGATATGATAGCTGAGCTATCTAATGTTGAAAGTTATGAGACTTATACAAGCCAGTTTAATCAAGTCAGTGATACTGCTCTTGAGGATGTTACTGGAGGACTCATGGTTCAGATGGTGGCGGGGAATGGTAATATTATGCAGGCTAACAGTAGTTTTGAAGGGTATAGTAGTTCTGATGTAATTCCCGATGATGTAAAAACACAGGAGATCAGGGCTTCTATAAGTAATGTTTCATCACATGATACATATGTTAGCAGGTATAATACTATTGGAGGCAATGCTTTTACCAATGCTACAGGTATAACAACGGTACAGATGAGTTCGGGTAATGGCAATATCTTGCAGTCCAATGTAAGTATTAGAACTTCAATTGATATTTTTTCAAGTCCAGAAAATGTACTTACTGACAATAATTCCTGAAATATACAATAGAATGTTAAAAAAATTCAAAATATAAATTGATTTAACCCCTTAAAATAGTAGACCAGGTCCTTGCTTTGTGATATAATTCTACTAAAGAAGGGGTTAATTTTTATGCAAAAATTTACTTTTTTGGGGGGTGAACTCAGTTGGATAATGTATTAGAAATTTACACACTGGGCCAATTTATGATTAAAAGAAATAAAGACTCATTACTGGAGGCTGAAAAAACTAATGACAAGCCCTGGATTCTTTTTAAATATTTAATCTCAAATCGTGGTAGGAATATTCACCCCGAGGTAATCATGGAGAATTTATTCCCGGAAATGGACTTCAGTGACCCTAAACATGCCCTTACCAATCTGGTCTACCGCTTGAGAAAATTACTAATACCAGAAGATTTCAAATCTACCATACCTTACATAAATAGTAGTCAGGGTGGATATGGGTTTAATATAAATTCAAAATTCTGGCTGGATGTTGAAGAATTTGAAAATCTCTGTCAACAGGCTTACAATAATATTGAGACTGCTCCTCAACAGGCGATTGATATATACAGGAATGCTTTTAATATTTATAAAGGTGATTATTTAATGGAGTTACCATATGATAACTGGGTAATATCTTTTAGAAATAATTACCACTGGTTATATACAGAAAGTATTTTACAGCAGATTGAACTTTTAAAACAATTTAACAAAAATTCTGAAATAATAACACTTTGCCGTACGGCTTTTCAGATTGAACCACTGGAAGAAAAAATTCACCTTGGTTATCTGGAGGCATTACTGGAGGAAGGCAAAACTGCCCAGGCCCGGGCTCACTATGAATATGCATCTACATTATTTTACCGGGAACTGGAAATTAGACCACTACCGGCTATGCAGGACCTTTATAAAAAAATTCACGGTGAAACATCTGAAGATTCAGAAGGTATCTTAAATATACAGGAGCAATTAAAAAACAGGCAGAAAGTTGATGGCGCTTTCTTCTGTGAGCCTGATATTTTCAGGATGTTATATAAACTTGAGGAGAGGAAACGGGAAAGAAATCATATTCCGGCTATAATCTGTTCGCTGACCTTTAAGGGTAATGATGATATAAACAGTAAAATGGAATTTATGGCTAATGCCCTGAAGAACAACTTACGCAAGGGAGATATCATAACTCGCTGGAATAAAAATCAATACCTTATATTATTACCTGGATTATCGATAGAAGGAGCCAACAAAGTTATCAGCAGGATAATTGGTGGACTTAAAAATGTTGGTGAAACTGTACTGGAAAGTGAATATCATGCAATTTAAGTATTACTCTGTGACATTCATCATAGTTTTTTAGCCTGATAGGTGGCATAATGATAGTAGAGTAATTTCCTGCCCAAATTATTTTGGAGGTGGAAACTTATGTCATTAAAATGTCCCGGTCAGGATAGCAGATATTGGACGCCTGATGATATTAATGAAAAGGAATGCCCCGGCTGTGGTTATATGGTGGAATTTATAAAGACGGATCTGGTGAGGAATTGTCCCGAATGTGGTAGAAAAGTGGTAAACCCCAGGTTTAATATGGGATGTGCTGAGTGGTGTGAAGCGGCAGAACAGTGCCTGGGAGCCAGTGCTACTCTTTATGGTAATACTGAGACGATTAGAGAAGCAGTGAAAAAAGAAATAGATAG
>JADQBU010000428.1 GCA_016278435.1 Halanaerobiales bacterium | reverse complement strand
GTAATTTTTAAAGGAATAAAAATTATCGGTATAACGGGCCGGGAGATGTTCAGAACCTGGCATATTGCTTCCAGATTGCTGGTCGAGGGAAGAATTAACCTGGAACCGGTTATAACCCATACATTTGCTCTTGCCGATTTTAAAAAGGGAATGGATTTAATGGAATCGGGCAATTGTGGAAAGATTATCTTAAAACCATAGGGGGCTTTAATATGAATCATGATTTTCAAATTTTTATGGAAGATGAGCTGGAAAATTTGCGAGGTGAAGGATTATATAATAATATAAGAACCCTTGAAGGTTCCCAGGGTGCCTGGGTTAAAATCAGCGGTAAAGAGGTCTTGAATTTCAGTTCGAATAATTATCTGGGGTTAGCCAACCACCCTGATACTGTAAAGGCTGCCCGTAAGGCGATCGAAAAGTATGGTGTAGGTCCGGGAGCTGTCAGGACTATAGCCGGAACGATGACCCTGCATGAAAAGCTGGAAGAGAAGCTGGCTGAGTTCAAGAAGGTTGAGGCTGCTCTCACCTTTCAATCCGGTTTTAATGCCAATCTGGCGGTAATTTCAGCGGTTGTGGGCAAAGGTGATATTATTTATAGTGATGAGCTAAATCATGCCAGTATCATTGACGGCTGCCGCCTATCAGGGGCAAAGGTTAAAGTTTACAAACATGGTGATATGGATTCACTTCAGGAAGTTCTGGAAGAGGAAAGAGAAGGCCGGGGACTGATCGTTACTGATGGGGTCTTCAGTATGGATGGCGACATCGCTAAACTGGATGAAATCGCCGAACTTGCCGAGAAATATAATGTTCTGACAATGGTAGATGATGCTCATGGTGAAGGAGTGCTGGGAAGTTACGGCCGGGGAATAGTTGACCATTTTAATCTACATGGTGAGGTTGACATAGAAATAGGTACGTTTTCCAAGGCACTGGGAACGGTCGGGGGCTGTGTTGCCGGTAGTAAGACCCTGGTAGAGTATTTAAAACAGAAGGCACGTCCGTTTCTGTTCAGTTCAGCAGTAACACCGGCAGATGTGGCTGCAACAATTAAGTCAGTTGAAATCCTGAAAAAGGACGACTCACTGGTGCAGAAGTTGTGGGCCAGTGGTGATTATTTCAAGGATAATATGAAGAAGGCTGGATTTGATACAGGTGACAGTCAGACCCCGATAACACCGGTAATGATAGGTGAAGCAGGTACTGCTGCAACCTTCAGTAAGCGCCTCTTTGAAGAGGGTGTTTTTGCTCAATCCATTGGTTATCCCACTGTACCAAGAGGGAAAGCCAGAATCAGGGTTATGATTTCTGCTGTTCACAGCCGTGATGATCTGGACTTTGCTCTGGGTAAGTTTGAAAAAATAGGGTATGAGCTGGAGCTAATATAAAAATATTTACAGTGAAGCCGGGATATACTCCCGGCTTTATCCAACCCAATATAGAAATATATTTTATTAATCGTGAACCTCACCACCTAAATTAAAATTTAGATGGAGTTTTCTTGTCTGTTTTAGATAAAAAAAGATTAAATTAAAGGTGCCCTGTGTAAAGAGACGAACTGCAAATTAAGGTATTATTTTACTTAATATCAGACAAATTATAAGTACTAATCCAAATATAAAGTGTAGTTTAGCCATCATTTTATCAATATCACGGAGCTGTTCGGGTGCACTGGACTGAATTAATTTTTTCAGAATTTTAATAGCAGGTATAAGAGTAATAAATACCAGCAAGGATACTGAAGGTAGTACTTTTGAAATAATTAATAAAGCTAAAATAACATAAGCTGTGATTACCATTCCATATAAGATAGGTTTGGATTTTTTAAAACCCAGTAAGATGGGTATCGTATGGATATTACATTTATCGTCATGAAATATGTCTCTAATTTCATTGGAAAAAAGAACTACTGCAATTAAAAAGGCTACAGGAAAGGATATTAAAACTGGCAACCAGCTGTACTCACCGGTCTGGATAAAATATGAACCCCAGACTATTACCGGTCCCATAAAGATAAATACGGAAGGGACCCCTAGACCATAATATTTATAATTTATCGGTGGAGCCGTATAGAAAAAACCGGCCAGAATTCCTGTGCCACCAAATATGAGAACTTCGGATCCCCGGATTGAGGCAATGTAAATTAAAAAGGGGATACTTAACAGAAATGAACCGACTCCGGCCTGGTAAATTCGGGATATTTTAATATTATTTTTTACCCTCCGTAGACCGCTGGAAGTAAAAGAATCATCACTGTCTATACCCTTAAGATAGTCATAATAGTCATTAATCAGGTTGGTTCCAGTATGAATCAGAAGGAAAGCTGCCATAGTAATAAAAAATAAATAAGAATTAAATATTCCTCTGCTGTAGGCCAGAACTCCACCGATTGCAGTAGGAATAAGTGTCCCGGTAAAGCCGAATGGTCTGATTGCAATAAGCCAGTTTTTCAATTTTTCCATGATAAATCCCCTTTCTAGAACTAAAAAAAATATTTAATTTAATTAGGCTGGATAATTTTTATCTTTATTGCCTTATAATAATATAGTGCAGTATTTATAATATTATGAGGTGTAATGGATGAAAAAACAGATAAAATTTTTATTAATATTTATTCCTGTAAGTATCGGGTTAACATTTTTCCAGATTGATTCACTCTGGAAATTTCTTTCTTCCGCAGTTGCTATTATACCGCTGGCAGCTATTATGACCTATATGATTGATAAGACTGCCAGTTATCTGGGGAGTACCTGGGGTGGATTACTCAGTATAACCTTTGGTAATTCTACTGAATTAATCATCTCTCTCTTTGCAATTCTTGATGGACTGTTAAATGTAGTGAAAGCTGCAATTACCGGTTCTATCATCATGAACTTACTTTTAATTCTTGGTTTAAGTTTTTTTGTGGGTGGATTAAAACACAGGAGACAGAGTTTTGACAAGGTTATGGCCATTACCAACAGCGCAATGTTGATGTTAGCTGTTATTGGGATGTTAATACCAGCCATTTTTTATTTTGGTTCTAATAATATTAAAACAATAGTTCTGGGGAAGCTCAGTGTGGGAGTTGGGGTTGTCCTTTTTTTAACTTACCTGGCCAGTCTGTATTTCACTCTATTTGTTCATGAAAGAGAGAAGGGTAGTACTGGTCAGGGAGAAGAACCACCCCAGAAAGGGGATATTATTAGGAATATTGGCTATCTGCTTGTTGTCACCATATTTATTGCTATTGAAGCACAGATTTTGGTTGGGTCTATTGAGAGTATTTCCCGGGAGTTTAATATAT
>JADQBU010000097.1 GCA_016278435.1 Halanaerobiales bacterium | reverse complement strand
GTTGCCCAACTAAATGGTCTGTTAGTGCATTTAAATGTGCGGGGTAGACCAACGTACTTTTAGCTGGGAAGATAGTCAACGAACTATCAGGAATCCCCGTTTATGACGCCAGGAACAGGCGGGGAGGATGTCAAAGTAAAGAATGAGAAAACCTGTTACTTTTAAAATCTTAAACCGGAATAAAGCCGGTTTACCAGAATAAAAAACCCGGTGTGCTGCTGTAAAAACTGGCAGCAGTCCCGGGTTTTCTGGTTGTATTTCTGGTCTATTAATGTTTAGTTTGTGATAGTATAAGAAGTCTATCTAATCCAGCGTATATTTGTCGTTCTGGGCCAGACCGGCAACACCTTTAAGATTATCCGGACTCTGGTGTTTGTTCTGGTCATAACCAGGTTCTGTATAGGCGAAGATCTTGCCTTCATAGTTGCGCAGTATAACCTTGCCTTCAGACATTGAGATTAAATACTGTGGTCCAACCGGAATCTTTCCACCACCACCGGGAGCATCGATAACAAAAGTTGGTACAGCCATTCCGGTTGTATGCTGCCTTAAGGATTCAATAATTTCAAATCCCCGGCTGACCGGAGTACGGAAGTGTTCGATTCCCTGTGAGAGGTCACATTGATAGAGATAATAGGGTTTAACCCTGATCTGCAGGAGTTTCTGGACAAGTTTTTTCATGACGGCCGGTTGGTCATTGATACCCTTTAATAAGACTGATTGATTACCTACCGGGATACCGGCATTATTCAACTTTTCACAGGCGGCTCTGGTTACTTCATTTATTTCTGTAGGATGATTAAAATGGGTATTTATATAGATAGGGTGATATTTTTTTAGCATGTTGACCAGGTCATCTGTAATTCTCTGAGGCAAGACGACCGGTGTCCGGGATCCAATCCTGATAATTTCTACATGAGGGATGGCATATAACATTTCAATAATCTGTTCCAGTCGTTCGTCAGATATTAAGAGAGCATCACCGCCGGAAAGAAGAACATCTCTCACTTCTGGATGTTCTTTAATATATTCAACACCTTTTTTGATATGTTCTAAAGGGAGAGCTTTATCCTGTGAACCGGCAAATCTCCTCCTTGTACAGTGCCGGCAGTACATTGAACACTGATCGGTTACCAGCAGTAAAACCCGATCCGGATAGCGGTGGGTTAGACCGGGAACCGGTGAATCGATATCTTCATGTAAAGGGTCCTCAATATCTGCATTACCCAGGTTTAATTCAAAATGTGTAGGTACAGCCTGCCTTCTAATCGGACAGGAACGGTCATCCGGGTCCATTAAAGAGGCATAATAAGGGGTGATTGCCATTCTGAGTTTTCCCAGGGATTTTTCAATACTATCTGCTTCTTGATCTGTTAGATTGATAACTTTATTAAGTTCCTCAACAGATGATATCCTGTTTTTTATCTGCCATCCCCAGTCATTCCATTCTTCTTCTGATACATTACTCCAGAGTTCAATATCGGAGTATTTACGCATAACAGTTTCCTCCTTTTTGCCTGGTGCAAAATTTTTTTCGTATTTAGCTTTAAATTATATTACTAACGTTTAGTATATCGGATTTTCAGGACAAAATCAATTGGTATGAAAATTGCATTTATAATAAATTGAAGGAATTTTTCTGTTTTTAAACAAAAAAATAAAGAGGGGATGGAAAATTATGAAAAAAGGTAACAAATTTGGAATTCACCGGGTTATTGAACCGGAAGGTGTGCTACCACAACCGGCCTGGAGAATTGATAATACTATGGAGATTTATGATAACGAAATTTTAATCGATGTACAGACCCTTAATATAGATTCGGCCAGTTTCACCCAGATTGAAGAAGAGTCCGGAGGTGACCTGAAAAAAATTGAGGCCAGAATCAAGGAAATAGTAGCAGAAAGAGGTAAACATCATAATCCGGTAACCGGCTCTGGTGGGATGTTGACCGGCACTGTTGAAAAAATCGGACCAGCTTTGCAGAAAAGTGATCTGAAGGTTGGAGACAGGATAGCGACCCTGGTTTCTCTTTCTTTAACACCTCTAAGGATCGATAAGATCAAGGAGATCAAAAAAGATATTGATCAGGTTCACATTGAGGGTAAGGCTATTCTCTTTGAAAGTGGTATTTATGCAAAATTACCGACTGATATGGAAGATACCCTGGCTCTGGCTGTACTTGATGTGGCCGGTGCTGCTGCTCAGACGGCTAAACTGGTAAAACCTGGTGACACAGTTTTGATTATTGGGGCAGGTGGAAAATCAGGTCTTTTATGTGTACATGAGGCCAAAAAACGGGCCGGGATTACCGGTAAGGTTATCGGTATGGGTCATAGCAACAAAAGTACTGAGCGAATAGAGGAACTGGGCCTGGCCGATGTTGTTTTACAGGGTGATGCGACCAAACCGGTTGAAATCCTGGAAATGATAGAGAAAGTAACAGATGGAAAACTTGCTGATGTTGTTATCAATAATGTCAATATCCCCAACACCGAACTCTCTTCAATTATGGCAACAAAAGATGATGGCAAGATTTATTTCTTCAGTATGGCTACCAGCTTTACAAAAGCTGCCCTGGGGGCAGAGGGTATCGGTAAAGATGTGGAAATGATCATCGGTAATGGTTATACTAAGGGCCATGCTGCTATTTCTCTGGAGATTTTAAGGGAGAACAGTAAACTAAGAGAGATATTTGAAAGACTCTATGTTTAGAAAGGATGGATTTTATGAATAAGATAGTTAAAGCAGAAGAAATAGGTGGTAAATTACATAATGATATGTCAGTAATGATCGGCGGATTTCTGGAATGTGGTGTTCCGCAAAAGCTGGTTGGTTTAATTCATAAGCTGGGGCTTAAGGACTTAACCTTGATAGCCAATGATACAGGATTTCCCGATAAAAGTCTGGGCAGTCTGGTCGTCGAAAGAAAACTGAAAAAGGTTATTGCCTCTCATATCGGTACCAATCCGGAAACCGGTAAACAGATGAACAGTGGGGATTTAGAGGTAGAACTCGTTCCCCAGGGTACACTGGTTGAAAGAATCCGCTGTCAGGGTGCAGGTCTGGGGGGGATATTAACTCCCACCGGGGTAGGTACTGACCGGGCTGAAGGCAAGCAGGTAATTGAGATGGACGGTAAGTCCTATCTACTGGAAGGAACCCTGCAGGCTGACCTGGCTTTAATTAAGGCCTGGAAGGCCGATAAATACGGCAATCTGATCTACAGGTATGCAGCCCGTAACTTTAACCCGGTAATGGCCATGGCCGCAGATCTGATTCTGGTCGAAGCCGAG
>JADQBU010000067.1 GCA_016278435.1 Halanaerobiales bacterium | reverse complement strand
TCAGTTTCCTTAACCTTGAATTCCTGTTTTGCATAATTAACACTTATTGCTTCACAGCCGGCTACCGCAGGTTTTCCCATACCGCGGGCAACAACTGCAGCATGGCTGGTCATACCACCACGCGAGGTTAAAATACCCTGGGCAGCAGCCATCCCGTGGATATCTTCTGGTGAGGTTTCAGTCCTGACCAGTACAACCTTTTCACCGTTTTTGCCCATATCAGCTGCTTCATCGGAATCAAAAACAACCTTACCTGTGGCAGCACCTGGTGATGCATCAAGTCCTTTAGCAATCACATTGGTTTCTGCATCAGGATCTATGCGCTTATGAAGTAGTTGATCAAGTTGTTCGGGTTCCACCCTGTTAACAGCAGTTTTCTCATCGATAAGTCCTTCTCCAACCATATCAACTGCTATTTTAACCGCAGCCCGGGCAGTCCTTTTACCTGTTCTGGTCTGCAGCATAAATAGTTCGCCCTGTTGAATTGTAAATTCAACATCCTGAACATCTTTATAATGATTTTCCAGTTTCTTAAATATTTCTATCAGTTGGTCATAGGCTTCCGGCATATCGACCTTCAATTCAGATATATCTTTTGGAGTCCGGATTCCAGCAACAACATCCTCACCCTGAGCATTTTTCAGGTACTCACCATAATACTTCTTTTCACCGGTAGATGGATTTCTGGTAAAGGCCACACCGGTCCCGGAATCTTCACCCATATTTCCATAAACCATAGTCTGAACATTAACAGCAGTTCCCCAGTGGTGGGGGATGTCATTTATGTTACGGTAACTGATAGCCCTTTCATTATTCCAGGAACCAAAGACAGCAGTAATTGCATTCCATAACTGATCTTCAGGTTCTTCCGGAAAGTCTTTGCCGGTTTCCTCTTTGATAAGAGCCTTAAATTTCTTAACCAGATCCGTTAAATCACTAACATCAAGTTCAGTATCAAATTCAACACCGCGTTCTTTCTTCTTATCTTCAATAATCCCTTCAAAATCGCTTCCTTCCATTCCCAGAACAACATTACCATACATCTGGACAAATCGGCGGTAGGAATCATAGGCAAAACGTTCATTACCGGTCTGTTTTGCCAGACCCTGTACTGTAATATCATTTAAACCAAGATTTAAAACAGTATCCATCATACCTGGCATTGACATTCTGGCACCTGAACGAACAGAAACCAGTAAAGGATCATCTTTATCTCCAAATTCCTTATCCATTAGATCCTCAACCCGATCTAATGCCTCTTCTACCTGTTCATCAAGACCTTCCGGATAGTTTTCATCATTTTCATAATAAAGTGTACAGACCTCGGTTGTAATCGTAAAACCAGGTGGTACATTTATACCCAGATTGGTCATTTCTGCTAGATTAGCACCTTTTCCACCCAGAAGATTTTTTAATCCTGTTTTGCCATCAGCTTTTCCTCCACCAAAGAAATATACATACTTTTCTTCTGTCATAAACTAACTACCTCCTTATATTAATCATCTTTCCTATGTATTTAACAAAAAAAACCTTTTCCTAAAGATGGGCTTTTTTTATTATTCAATAAAAACATTCAGATTCCTGCTTAGATTTACTCAATTTTTTCCAGGTCACCAATAGAAGACATTACAGTGTACACATCTGCAACCAGATTTAAACGGTTATTCTTGACATCATTATCTTCAGCCATTACCATTACCGATTCAAAAAAATCATGGACCGGGGTGATTAATTTTTTCAATTCATTGTATATATTCATATATTTATGTTCGTTTTTCAGTTTCATAACTTTATTATTTACCTGCTGATAGACATTATACAGAGTTCCTTCTGTTTCTTCTGCAAATAAATCAGGTTTAATATCTCCGGCCTCCCGGTCTCCAGCTATATTTTTAACTCTGGTATAGGCAACAGCAAGCTCTTTAAATTCTTCCTCTTCCCTGATTTTCTCATAAATATCTGCCTTTAAAAAGATATCGGGAATAGTCACAGGTATACCGGCCACGACAGCCTGGATGACATCATGCTTAACTCCCTGCTCAGATAATAGATATTCTATTCTTTCTCTGAGAAAATCGAGGACATCAGTTACTATTTCTTCATTCTTCCTTGTTAATTTATTGTCATTATCATCATATACCCGGATTGTTTCCTGTAGTAGTTCTGGCAAGGACAGGTAGAGATTTGATTCCCATAAAATTCTTACCAGCCCCACGGCTGATCGCCTTAATCCATAGGGGTCTTCAGAACCAGTTGGGATCATACCAATCCCAAAAGAACCAACCAGTGTATCTATCTTATCAGCAATAGCAACAAGTTTCCCCTGTATCGTTTCCGGCAAATCATCTCCAGCGAAACGCGGACGGTAATGTTCAGAAATAGCACTACATACTGCAGTATCTTCTCCTTCCAGGTAAGCATATTCCTCTCCAATTACTCCCTGCAATTCAGAAAATTCTCTTACCATCTGACTGATCAGATCTGCTTTAGCCAGAGCAGCTGCTCTATCTGTTAGTTTAAGTTCATCTTCGGTAAGATCCAACATCTCTCCCAGATAACAGGCCAGCTCTCTGATCCTCTGCACCTTATCATACATTGTCCCCAGTTCTTCAACAAATACCAGATCTCTTAACTGTTCTACCCTCTCATCCATAGTAGATTCCAGATCAATTTCATAATAAAATTCAGCGTCATCAAGTCTGGCCTTCAACACCTTCTCATTACCAGCTCTGACAATCTCTATATTATCCTCTGCTCCATCTCTAACTCCAATAAACCGGGGAAGAAGTTTTCCTTCCTGATCCCGGACAACGAAGTAACGCTGATGTTCCTTGATCGGTGTCACCAGTACCGGCTCCGGCATCTCCAGATATTTAGTGGAAAAACTGCCATAAAAAGCAGTGGGGTATTCGACCAGATGTACTACTTCTTCCAACAGGGATTCATCTATTTCAACCTTACCGCCTATCTCCTCTTCTAGTTCTTTCATTCCCTCAATGATTAAATCGCTCCGCTCAGCCGGATCGACAATCACAAAGTTTTCCCGTAACTGGTCCAGATAACTTCCGGCATCATCGATAAAAACTTCCTTGCCAGCAAGAAATCTATGACCACGGCTGGTCTGTACTGACTCAATCCCATCCAGCTCAAACTCGATAAGGGAATCATCATAGAGAGCAAGAATCCAGTGAATGGGTCTGATAAACTCCAGATCATAGTCTCCCCAGCGCATGGAAATGGGGAATCTAAGATTTTTAATTATCCCGGTAAAAACTTCACCCAGGAGATCGACAACTG
>JADQBU010000233.1 GCA_016278435.1 Halanaerobiales bacterium | reverse complement strand
GTCCCACTGAAAATAAAAGTATCCTGTGCTACATACCCTACTTTCCCCCTCAGGTTATTAGGACAGACATCCTTAATATTATAGCCGTCAATAATAATTTCCCCCTCCTGGGGTGTATAATATTTTAACAGTAATTTGACAAGGGTAGTTTTTCCAGAACCACTTTCCCCAACCAGGGCAACCTTCTCTCCCTGGTTAATCTCAAGATTTATATCTTTCAATACCTTTCTGCGGTTTCCATAGGAAAAATCAAGGTTATTTATCCTGATCTCTCCCAGCAAATTTTCTGGTTTAACCAGACTGGACTCATCCCTCTCTTCAACCTCCAGATCAAAGATCTCTCCCAGACGGTCAGATGCTACATATGCTTCCTGCAGCACAGGCTGTAACCCGATTAATTTCTGAATCGGGTTGTAAAAATAGGCCAGTAAGGCATTAAAGGTAATAAGTTGTCCCAGACTCAGACTCCCACTAATTACCATTAATCCACCAGCCCATAATATTACAAGCTCACTGATGGAAGTCAGAGCCATCTTAAGTGAAGACTGAACATTTCGCAGTAGTGATGCCTTGAAAAGGGATTTTATAAATCTTATAAATCTAATTTCTGTCTTTCTGTTAGCCTTCTGTTCAGCATTAAAGGCTTTTATGGTAGAAATTCCGGAAACAGATTCGACCAGATAAGACTGTAGATCGGCCGACTGTTCCATCTGGCGGCGGTGAACAGTACGGAAGGGTTTATTGAATCCCCAGAGGATAGCAAAATCAAGGGGTATCACGATGAATGTGATCCGGAAAAGTTCCGGGCTCTGCAGATAAAGGATAACTCCTCCTGCTATTACCATTAATGTATCGATCATCACCGTGATTGTTACTCCCGAAATCGCCTGCCTGATCTTGGAAGCATCCCTTAACCGGGATAAAATCCCCCCTACTTTACGTGAATCAAAAAAAGACATTGGTAATTTCATTATATGCTGATAATACTTGAGAATCAGTGATATATCTATTTTCTGTCTTAAATAAAGGAGTAAATGTCTGCGGAAAGCATTCATAAATATTTTAAAGACTGTTAAAATAATTACCCCGATAGTAAGAATATGAAGTGTTTGTCTCAAACCATCTACCAGTATTGAATCGATCAAATATTTAAAATAAAAGGCACCTACAATTCCCATAATTGTATATAGAATTGAAGCTAAAAATATTTCAATTAAAAGCCTTTTATGTGGAAGTATTAATCCAAAAAACCGATTAAAAAGTCCAGTTGTATGGTCAGCTGGTCTGATAGGCTTCTCAGGTATAAGTAAAATTAAAACACCTGTCCAGATTTGAATAAAATCTTCTTTTTGATATTTAACAATCCCCTCTCCCGGGTCGGCAACTATTACTTTATTTCCCCTGACTTCTTGGATAATTATAAAATGCATTAAGTTGTTTTTTCTAACATGGGCTATAACCGGAAAGGGCAGTTCATCATCAATATCATCCTCTTCAGCTTTAACGCCCCGGGCAGAAAATCCTAACTTCCTGGCCGCTTTGATCAATCCCAGGGCATTTGTTCCCTGACGGTCTGTACCTGCCATCTGTCTGATATGGGAAACCGGTAGTTTTAATCCATACTCTCTGGCGACCGTGGCCAGACAGGCTGCACCACAGTCGGTCTCATCGTGCTGTTTAACACACTGATATCTGTTTAATATTCCTTTAAAAAACATTATATCACCTAAACATTAATTTCCTGGACTGAAATAAGACCAATTTTCAACGCCTTAATTATGGCCTCTATTACAGACCTGACCTTGAGTTTCTGAAAAACAACCTTCTTATGATATTTCACAGTATTTTTACTTAAATTCAACTTATAGGCTACAGCCTGTTCTGTTAAACCCTGTGCTATTAATAATAATACCTCTTTTTGTCTTTCTGTCAGACAGTATTCAGTAGCCTTCCTCAATATCAAACCTCCCCTCGTCAGAAAAATTTGTTATTGTATAATTTCCTAGATATAAAAAATAATGGAAAATTATGTCATATTATACTAAATTTTAATTACTATAATTATATTATTAAAGATAAAACATTATTTTCCTGCAATTATTTCCATTTTTTTCACATTATTTTTGCAATCTATATGCTTTTTTGGCATTCTGAGTAGTAATTTGGCCGACTTCGACCGGGGAAACTCCTTTTATCTCGGCTATTTTTTCAGCAACAAATTTTACATATGCTGGTTCATTTCGCTGTCCCCGGTAAGGATGAGGGGTAAGATAGGGTGCATCTGTTTCCAGAAGAATCTTCTCCAGGGGAACTTCTTTAACAATTTTTCTTAAATCAGTAGTATTTTTAAAAGTAATAATCCCACCAAAGGCTATATACAATCCCAGATTAAGAACATCTCTGGCCATTTCCGGTCCACCGGAAAAACAGTGAAGAATTCCACCCATATCTTCCACATGCTCATTTCTTAAAATCTCCAGGGTTTCCTGCTCAGCCTCACGGGAATGAATTACTAACGGCAACCGGGTTTCTCGGGCCAACCACAGGTGCTGCTGAAAGACTTCCTTTTGTATCTGACGCGGTGAATTGTCATAATAGAAATCGAGTCCGGTTTCACCGATAGCAACAACCCTGTCATCTTTCGTAAGTTCCTTTAACTGGTCAAAAACATCTTCGTTTACCTCATCAGCACTATGAGGATGAACACCAACAGTTACATAAATCCCGGAAAACTCCTGACTTAATTCTATAGCCCTCCGGCTGGAAGAAAGGTCAGCACCAACATTAACAATATTTTCAACTCCGGATTCCCGCGCTCTTTCAATCACCCTGGTCCTATCCTTTTTAAATCGAGGAAAATCAAGATGGGCATGGGTATCAAATAATTTTAACTTCATACTAACACCTCATTATTTTAGTATTTAAGGATCAGAAGGAGTTCATCAACAGCAAAATTAATTAACTTTCTTCTGTCTATTCTCATCTAAACCATTATACCACTCATGAGACAAAGCATAAAGTCGATATCACTTCATTATCAGAACATCAACATATATTCATCATATCTCTACTACCTGCATATTATTGATATTGGAGGTGTTGAAGATGGATAATAACATGGATATTAATAATATTATGGGACAGATTGAAAAAATAAAAAATAACATGGAAAAATCACAGAGTCAGTTGAAAGACCTACGGGTAACCGGTAGTGATGAAAATGGTCAGGTTGAGGTTATCTTTGATGGTAAAGGTGAAGTCCTTGATTTTAAGCTAAATGGTGATAAGATCGGAAGA
>JADQBU010000240.1 GCA_016278435.1 Halanaerobiales bacterium | reverse complement strand
ATAGACTAAAGTCTCTTTCCAACATCACTTTTTCATAGATTTTTTGACACTACCTATTTATTAATTCTACCATTTTTTTATCAAAAAAACAATTGAACAGTTGAAAATGAATCCTGCAATTTTGAAACGGGTAATTTATATAAATAGAAAATATTATATATTTTTATAAATTAAGTTAAAATTACTTAAAAAAGTTACCTGAAACCATTGACTAATTATGAAAAAAATAGTATAATTGGATATAGAAATTGACGAAATTTGTATGGGAGGGGGGAAATTTAATGAAATCCACTGGGATAGTAAGAAAAATTGATGATCTGGGTAGAATGGTAATTCCCATTGAATTGAGAAAAACTATGAATATTAATAAGAAAGACCCGATGGAAATTTTTGTAGATGACGAAAAAATTATCCTGCAAAAATATGAACCAGCCTGTATCTTCTGCGGAGGTGCAGATGATACTATTGATTTTAAAGGTAGAACAATTTGCAAAGAATGCATGGATAACATGCAAGAAGTAGTAGAAAAAGAAGAATCAGCTTAAAGCTTAAATAAGTACATAAAAAATAGCACCCTGCCGGGTGCTATTTTTTTATCTAATTATCTGGCAAAAACATGATTACCAATCTCAATATTTACTGGTCTTGCCGATATCCAGGCAATATTGGTCGCTACCTCAGGATTATAAAAGTAACAGGCTCCATATGTCGGGTCATAACCCACCAGAGCTGCCCGGGCAGCGTTTATTGAACTCTCCAGGGGATAATAATTAGCCTGTCCATCTGCCAGGCTGCTGAACTGCCCTTTCTGCAGTATTACCCCCCTGATAGTATCCGGGAAATGGGGATTATTAACCCTGTTCAGGATTACTGCACCTACAGCAACCTTTCCCTTAAAACTCTCACCACGGGCCTCGCCGTGAATAACCCGGGCCAGAAGAATAATATCATTTCTGGAAAAATCCATCCTGCTGATCAATTTATCTTTAGGAAGACAACCCAGTGTCTGCGGCCCTGCAACTCCATCTACCATTATATTCTGAGATCTTTGAAACTGTATTACAGCATTTATTGTCATATCTCCATATAATCCATCAATCTCACCACTGTAAAAAGAAAGCTCCTTTAATTTTCTCTGTAAAAAGGCAACATCAGGCCCTTCATTTCCACGGTTAAGTACTCTTTGTCCGAGTTCAAAATACGTTTCTGCTTCAACATCATAGTTTAAAAATAAGGCTATAATAATCATCATAAATATTACTGTGGATATAAATTTAAATCTAAACTTTTCCATACCTATCACTCCATTTTTTCTTGATTTTCCCTTTTAAAGAATAAATTTTCTAAAAGCCGGAAAAATCTGGTCGTAATAAATTCATTGCTATCCATAGGGTCTACCAGAATTGTTTTTAAACCTGCCCGGTTCCCCCCCAGAACATCTGTAAAAATCTGATCCCCGATAATTGCAATCTGGTCTTTCTCCAGTTTCAAAATATTCATAGCTGTTTTAAAAGCTTTAATTTTAGGCTTAACAGCTTTTCCTATCCCGGGGATGTCCAATTTCTGACTAAAAAATTTTACTCTGCTATTCATTCCATTGGAAAGAAGACAAACTCTAAAACCTCTTTCCTGAATATTATCAAGCCATTCAACAACCTCAATCATCACTTCCTTTTCCTTCCAGGGTACTATTGTATTATCAATATCACAGAGGATTCCCTTAATTCCTTCTCTTTCCAGTTCATTTAAATTTACATCAAAAATATTATTATAATAATGGTCCGGTCTAAAATACCCGATTATCATTTCAACCTCCATATATTAATTATAACCATGCATTAACATATTTATACAAATATTAATATTTATTTTCTATCTTGTTTTTACTATAACGAATCAAATGGACAATGTCAAATAAAAAAAATGACAAAAACCAGATTTACTGGTTTTTATCAAAGAAAAGTTCACTTAAATTTTCAATTGCTTTTTTTTCAATTCTTGAGATATAAGAACGAGAAATTCCTAGAATTTCAGCTACCTCACGCTGGGTTAACTGTTCTCCATCAGATAATCCATATCTTAATTCCAGGACCTTTTTTTCTCTGAGAGGTAAATCCTCTAATTTATTATATAATTTTTCTTCATTCATACTCTTTTCGACCCTGTCTATTACGGAATCTTCGTCTGAACCCAGAATGTCAAATAAAGTAATCTCATTTCCTTCCTTGTCAGAACCGATTGTCTCCTGTAATAACATTTCCCTGTTCAACTTTTTAGTTGATCTGAGATGCATTAAAATTTCATTTTCTACACAGCGGGCAGCATATGTTGCCAGTTTAGTATTCTTGCTCTGGTCATAGGTGTTGATTCCTTTTATAAGTCCTATAGTACCGATGGAGATTAAATCTTCATTATCTGTATGGGCTGAATCGTACTTTTTGACAATATGAGCAACCAATCTCAGATTATGCTCTATTAATATATTGCGTGCTTCCTCATCACCTTTTTCCATCAGTTTTAGATATTTTTCTTCGTCTTCAGAGTCCAGTGGTTCTGGAAAAACTTTTCCTGATCTAATATAAGAAACCAGTAAAAAAATTCCTTCTAACAAGCCGGCCAAAAGAGTTAACAAAAAAGTCCACCTCCTAACATCTATATATATGAGGTGAACTCCAGATTTGTGATTTATTTTTTTAATATATCTACCTGAAATTTATTGCTCAGATCAGCAAGTATTTCCAGTACTTCCTCCCGTGTACCTTCAGTTACATCCAGATAAACAACACCCATCTCTTCATGATTGATAGTTAACATGGCCAGCCCTTCATATGATTTAAAGACCATATCAACAAAATTTATCTCCTCAGGAGGTATTTTAATTACAATCTGCTGTGTATCATTCTCCTTCATTCTTATCAGTCCTTCTTCTGACAAGATAGTAGGGTTCTACTGGTCGTTCCACCGGGAATTTTATAAGTTCCTGAGCATGGGGAGCATCCTCTACTCTTTCCCCTTCTTCGTTGATTATGTAATCAATGCTATTTATAAAGGAATTACCATCAGTTGTCAGAATTTCAATTTTGTCTCCTTTATAAATCTTATTTCTCACTTCCATCGTTGCTTCCTTAGTAACATGATTATAATCCCTGATTAGCCCGACAAAATCATATTCCCTGATATAGGCCGAACTGCTGTAATTATGAGACTCGGCTCCGGGAGAACCCAGAAAGAAACCTGTAGTATAATTACGATTGCTGATCTTTCTTAACTCTTCCATCCACTCTGGTTTGAATTGATAAGTATCTGGATTATTATAA
>JADQBU010000373.1 GCA_016278435.1 Halanaerobiales bacterium | reverse complement strand
AGATCAATACCAACATAGTTTACAACCGATTCAACTACTTTCTGGAGAGACTCTTCCAGATGTGTTGAATTGACATCATGTTGATATAAGCCTACTCCGATAGACCGCGGTTCAATCTTTACCAGTTCTGCCAGAGGGTCCTGTAGTCTGCGCGCAATTGATACTGCTCCCCTCATCGATACATCCTGATCCGGAAATTCCTTCCGGGCCAGTTCAGAGGCTGAATAAACCGATGCACCTGCTTCATTCACTATAGTATAACTTACCTCAAGCCCCTTCTTGATAATACCGGCTATAAATAACTCGGTTTCACGGGAAGCAGTTCCATTACCGATTGCAACAACATCTACATCATATTTCTTAATCAGGTCTCCAACTATTCTTTCTGCCTTTGCTTTTTCTACCTGAGGTGGATGGGGATAAATTGTAGCCGTTGCCAGTAATGTGCCAATTTCATTGACGATACAGACTTTGGAACCTGTTCTAAATCCCGGATCAATCCCCATTACAACCTGATCCCTTAAGGGCGGTTGCAATAACAACGCCCGAAGATTTTCTCCAAAAACAGTAATAGCATGTTTCTCAGCCTTATCCCATAGTTGATTTCTGACTTCTCTCTCAATTGAGGGAGCAATCAATCTTTTATAGGCATCAGCTATAGCAGTAACTATTTCATCTGTAAATAACGACTTTTCTTCCAGAAATTTAGCTTCAATATTGGATATTATTTTTTCTTCAGGAGAGATTACCTTAACCTGTAAAACTTCTTCCTTCTCCCCTCTGTTAACTGCCAGTATTCTGTGTGGTGGAATCTTCTTGACAGCCTCTTTATAATCATAATATATTTCATATTTTCCCTCTTCGTCTAAACCCTCTTCTTTCAGGTAGCTGTGCAAAATTCCTTCTGTAAATGTTATTTCCCTGACCATCTTTCTGATTTCGGCATCATCAGATACCTGCTCAGCGATAATATCTCGGGCTCCCTGATAAACATCTTCTATAGTATTTAGTTCTTGCTCTGGATTCAGGTAATCCTGTCCAAATTCAGCAAGTTCACCTTCTTTGATCTCCTGTTCCCAGATCAATTCGGCCAGTGGTTCAAGTCCCTTTTCACGGGCCTTTGCTGCCCTGGTCTGCCGCTTTTGTCTATAAGGACGGTAAAGATCTTCTACTTCCTGCAAAATCCGGGCCTCATTAATCTTTTTCTCCAGCTCAGGTGTTAGTTTGTCCTGTTCCTCAATTAAGCGGATTACTTCTTCCTTCCGCTGCTCAAGATTCCTCAAATAACCAGTGCGTTCTTCAATCTTTCGGATTTGTGCTTCATCCAGGCCTCCCGTTATTTCTTTTCTATAGCGGGAAATGAAGGGCACTGTATTTCCTTCATCCAGAAGTTCAATAGTTGCTTGAATCTGCCTGGGGGAAATATTCTCTTCCCCGGCAATAATTTGATAGATTTCCTGTTCCATGTTATTCATCCTTTTTATTTTCTTTTTCCACCGGTATCAATAATAATTCACCGGGTTTAACAAGACCCAGTTTTTGCCTGGCAACTTTTTCAATATAATCCAGGTCATTCATTCCCTGAAGCTGTTTTTTCAACTCTTCATTTTCAACCTGGGTCTCTTCAATATTTTGTTTGAGTTGAGTAATTTCACTTTTTAAGTCATTTATTTTTTGATAATTTATGTAAAATTTAAAACCAATAAATAATATAAATACAGTTAGTATTATCATGATGTAATAGATAAATTTTTTATTCATAAAAACCTCATTTCCTTTTAAAAGCAACTTTTACTAGATAAAAATAACCTATTGTACCCATAAAAATTGCCAGTAAAACATAAAAACGGAATTCACCCCAGTTGGCATATATCAAGACCAGAAAAACCACGAGCCCTGCAATTATCCCACTTAAAATATCGATAATATTAGTAAACCAGGCTCTCCCATCTCTTCGCAGTTTCCCGATAAACCTTCTATATAAATCAAAGCCCAGTCCCAGAATAATACCACAGGCAAACATAATTCCAAAAGTTGAAATCTGACCGATCAAAAACTCCATGTTTCTATCCCCCCTTAAAAATAAAGCACTTATATCTTATGCAGGGGGGATTATGATTGTGAATTTTTTAAGTTATAATATCAACGGTCAAAATAAATACTTTTACCACTGACAGAGATTGGAATACCAACTACAAGTTCACCATCTATTAACCCTTGCTGACGGGCAACTACACCGATTCTATACATTATCCGATTATCAGCATTAAGTAAACTGGCAGTCTTGACAGCCGAGCCAAGAGCAATACCCAGGTCTAACACTCTCCAGGCACAGAGTCCTCCTGCAAATTCAGGGCCATCAACAGTCTCTAAATCCACACATTCATCATGGCCACAGGCACCACAGTTTAAACCCAGCTTGGCCGGATTATCCAGAGATAATAAGATAACAGAATCACTATCCCTGACATTTTCTCCATCACGGTCAAAATTAACCTTCCCACTGTCCTCACCAAATTGAACCATATCATCGGCCAGCTTATCAATGTCATCACCTTTTAAAATCTTTATCTCAACATAATCCTTGCCGGCAGCCTTGGGAGCTGTCCGTGCTGAGACTGCCATCAGTTCTGCTATAGTATTCATTATATCCATCTTAATACCCCCTTATATTGTTTCAACTATAATATTCTTTGTTAAGTACAAATTTCCTGCTAAAGAACGGGATAAAGTGGAAATTGTAATCATAAACTTTTTTTATCCTCAATATAATTATAAAAAGGAGGGAGATTCCATGAAAAAGGAAAACAAGCCCGCCAAACCACATAATTTAAATTTAGCCGACCGTGAAAACCTTAATATGGACGGCGTCGAAGAAGTAATTTCGTTTAATGATAATAAAATTATACTTAAAACTCATCTGGGTGGTCTGGAAATAAAGGGTAAAGACCTGAATGTTGAGAAATTAAATCTGGAGGATAATAATATCATTATTAAAGGATATGTTAATAGCCTTATTTACAGTGACAGAGCTCCTGACGAAAATCTCATAAAAAGAATCTTTAAATAAATAAAATCCAGGGCGAGGATTACACTCCCCGCCCGCTGTTTGTTTTTAGTATATTTAAAAAAGTGACTCCTCAGTAGCTGCATCGAATATATGAATCTTTCTTAAATCAACCCCGAGTTCAACCTTATCCCCAACTTTGGCCTTACTTTCTGCTTCAACCCGCGCAATCAGAGAATGGTCTGCAACCGAAAGATATAGGTAAATTTCTGAACCCATCGGCTCTACAACTTCTACCTCAGCTGTAAACTTATT
>JADQBU010000035.1 GCA_016278435.1 Halanaerobiales bacterium | reverse complement strand
ATCTTCTCGATTTAGCCTTTCCCCGGCCAGTAAACGGGGGTAGACAAGATCAAAAACAGTGGTCTGGTAAAAAAGTACACAGGCCGGTAGGCCAAGAATAGGAATATCACCGAGATAGGCCAACATCATTTTATTTCCCGGTAAGACAGGTGCCCCATAACTGATTATTTCAGCCCCAGTTTCTCTGATACCACCGGGGGTTACATCATCAGGGTCGACCGACATCCCACCACCAGTAATCAAAAATTCTGCTCCTTCAGTCTTGAGGTCTAATAAAGCCTGACTGATCTCTTCTACCCTGTCGGGAACTACAATTTCCCGCAGCAACTGCCCACCCCATCTTGCAAACTTTCTTTCCAGGGTTGGACCAAATTTATCTTCAATTCTGCCGTGATATACCTCATTACCTGTTATTACCACCCCAACCCGGGGATTAGCGGTCGGTAATACCTCAAAAATATTTTTATCTACAAGCAGTTTCTCCACTTCCAGAATAATTTTCTCGCTGATTACCAGGGGGTTAACCCTGACCCCAGCCAGACTATCATCTTTATTCACCGGAGTATTATTATTTGCCGCTGTAATCAGGACATCCTTGACCCTGTTGGCTGCATATAATAACTCCAGGTCAATTTTAAGCAGACCCTGATACTCAGCCTTGAGGACGATTTTCCCTTCCCCGGCCATCTGCATAGTTATGCCTTTCCCTGTTACGACCCGGGCAATTCTTTCAGCAGCTTCTTCCTCATGTAAATAACCTTCATCCATTTTTATGATATAGATATATTCCTTCCCCATATCTTTTAATACAGGAATATCATCTTTTTTTATAATATCTCCCTTTTTAAAACGGGGTCCCTTGTACTGTCCGGGAATAATCTGGGTTAAATCATGTCCAATAATTCTACCAACAGCCTTTTCCACTGGTATCTTTTCCAGCTCCACAATAACCCTTCTTTCTAACAACTTTAATTATTATTAATCTTAAATTATTTCATTACCAACTATTTATATTATACTGCAAAAAGGCATCTGAAGGAATACTAAATTTCTATAACCACCCTTAATACTCTACTTGAGGTATCTTCTTTCATCAGCAGACCTTCTTCGATATCAGCAAGTGGTACCCGGTGGGAAATGATACTGCCGATATCAATTTTATCACTGGTAGCCAGTTTAATTGAAAGCGGCCAGTCAATAGACTGCATCGCCCGGGATCCAACTATATTTATATCTTTATAATATAAAGAATAAGAGCTGAAATTATCAATTTGTGGTGGGGTAATACCAAATGCAAGAATAGTACCCCCCGGTCTAACCAGCTCAGTAGCCAGATTAAGGGTCTCTCCTTTGCCGGCACACTCGATTACTATATCTGCACCCCTACCATCTGTTAATTCCATAATATTTTGATTGAGGTTCTGGTTAAAAGTAAAATCTGCTTCATATTTTTCAGCGGCCCGGTCCAGTTTCCACTGGCTCCGGGAAATCCCGATTACGGGATCTGCCCCATTCAGTTTGGCCAGTTTCGTCTGCAGCATTCCAGCCGGTCCCTCACCGATTACAACTACACTCTGTCCGGCAAAAACGTCAATCTTTCGCTGAGAATAAACAACAGTGGTTAACAGAGCAAAGGTGGTAGCATCTACAAAGGAAATCGAATCCGGTATCTTAAACAATCTATCCCGGGGGACCGTTACATATTCTGCATAACTGCCGTCAATTTCCCTGCCGAATAACCCCCCATTTTCACATATATTGGACTGACCTCGCAGACAGGCCGGACAGTATCCACAGTATAAAGTCGGGCTCATGACCACTTTATCACCGGCTTCAAATCCTTCCAGTCCAGCTCCAATCTTAACAACTTCTCCGGCTGATTCATGGCCAAGAATCCGGGGATAATCAACTGCAGTCTTTCCCTTAAAGATGGAAACATCTGTTCCACATACTGCTGTTGCCTTGACTCGCACCAGTGCTTCTCCGCGCTGTACCTCTGGTGCTGGAACATCCTCAACCTTTAAATTACCCGGTTTTCTTAAAACTGCTGCTTTCATCTGTGTTGCCTCCCGTTTTATTTTTATATTAAATACTATTTATTTTTAACTTCATCTTCTTCAACTAATTCCCTGTATTTTTGATACTCATCATAATAATCGAGATCGATAGTGATCTCTTTCTGTTCTACCGGCAGGTGGAATACCTTGTCCGGATATTTCTGGAACAAAGAGCGTAGTCCCTGATCTGCAGGCAGGCTGTAGACCTCAGGAATTAAGTCGGTGGTAAAGATCAGAGGGTGTCCCCTTTTTCGCGCAAATGTAGGAATCAAAATCTCAGGTTTTTCCTGCAGGGTTCTTTTGGCAACATAATCAATGGTATCTGTACTGATCAGCGGTTGATCCCCTGGTATAATCATCACATATTCACTGGCAAGAGGCAGATTATGTAAGCCGGCAAGAACACTGGAAAACATCCCCTGCTCATAGTTATTATTTACTATAATATTTATTTTTCCTTCTTTTAAGTTAATATTGTCCTGGCTGATATTCTTCGTACTGGAAAGTACTTTTTTGACCCGTTCAGATTGAGCCCCCAGAATAACCCTGATTTCATCATCTATATACTTACAGGCAGCCACATTACTGATAACAGTCTCCAGTATAGTGCTCTCCTGCCAGGGAAGTATCTGTTTTAATTTACCCATTCTGGTGGCCTTACCAGCAGCCAGTATTACAGCAGTAATCATAAAAAAATGCCTCCAATTTTTTACTTAGAAACATAAAACTTTATTTGTAACACCTATTATAAACAATTTCCCCGTTTTTTTCAACTAAGTGAATTGTAATTCATGCTTAATAATAATTTATTTTATAAGAGATAGTTTCTCCAATGTAAATTTTTTTACAGAGGCAAAATATAATTTATGTTACATTTTAAATAGTAAATTACTGAAAATATCCCTGCCAGTTATCTGGCAAAAAAAGGAGGTGATGGAATAAATAAAGCTATAGTTTGCTGTGGAATATTAAAAGACGAATTAGAAAAAATTTCAGAAGATGAAGGGCTGCAAAATCAAAGATATTATATTGACCCCGGCTTACATGTTGACCTGAAAAAACTAAAAGATGAATTAGAAGCTATATTCAATAAAACCAGTCAGAAACATGACAATATATTGTTAATTTACGGAGAGTGTCACCCGGATATTGATAGAATAGCAGAAAGATACGGCAGTAAAAGAATCCCTACCAGGAATTGTATCAGTGCTCTGCTGGGTGAAAGAAAAAAGCAGTTAGATAAACAGGGCAACTACTTCTATATAACC